>CAVKHB010000052.1:0-8123 GCA_963656005.1 Coriobacteriaceae bacterium | reverse complement strand
GTGTCCGCCATGTTGTAGATTACAAGTATTATTTGTCCAAAGACTGTAGGTAATGCAAGTTCAAAAAGCGCCGTGAAAATTGGTGTGTTTTCAAACAATTCTTCTTTATGCATACAAAACTTCCTCGTTGATTTTTCAGTCATGTTATAAGTCGTTTTTGTAAAAAGCAAATTATTTAATTATATCGAGGTATAAGCAAAATTTATGAGTAGCGCGGAGTTATAACAGAATCCGATAAAAAATTCTTATTTTACAATTGAACTTGATAAGAATAAGTAATAAACTGCCAAAACATACAGAAAAATTTTTTAATAAAATCGAGATTTTATTGTTGGATTTGTAGGTTAGAGGGCGTATATGGCAGAAGTTTTATCGTTCTTTGAGAATGGAATACTTGGTTTACAGAACTATCTGGACTTTCTCTTGAGGATAGTTGTTGCCATGCTATGCGGTGGTCTTGTTGGTCTTGAAAGAGAAAAAAGACTTAAGAACGCTGGGCTTAGAACTCATATAATTGTAGCTATTGCTTCCTGTCTTATGATGATTGTCTCTAAATATGGCTTCATGGATGTTGTTGGAGTTGATGGGCTTAGACTTTCTGCCGATGCTTCAAGAATTGCCCATGGTGTAGTTTCTGCAATAGGTTTTCTTGGCGCTGGTGTTATATTTATAAGAAGAGAATCGGTTGTTGGTCTTACTACTGCTGCTGGCCTTTGGGCTACTGTGGGCATTGGTATTACTATTGGTGCAGGTCTTTATTCTATTGGTCTTTTTACAACTCTTTTAATTCTTCTTGTTCAATGGGCACTTCATGGTAGACATGCTAAGTCTCACAGCCAGAACTCTGGCTCTATTACTTCTAATATAACTAAACATGGAATTTCAGTGGAAGAGCTTTTCAAATACCTAGATAATTATGAGGTATCGGTTCGCGAGATGGCTCTTTCAAAGGAAGAGGATGGAGGTTTGATTGCCAAGGTTGAAGTCCTCTTTAGTCCTGGAGATTCTATATTGGATCTTATGAAGGCTTTTGAACATTCTGAATATGTAGATTCTGTTGATGTCTACCCAACGCTTTAATGGTTACAATGGTCTCTTTGACTCAAATTTAGAGGCTGTTTTTCTTTGACTGTGTCAAAATGACACGTTTTTGAGCTGTCCATGGCTTGAGTGTGTTCCCAATGGGGCTTTTTATTGGTTGAGTGTTGTTTGCACATTTTTATTTATTTTCTTGTAATGTAGATAGTTATTAAAAGTTGGCACGCTTCATGCTATATCTTAAGTGTCCGAAAGGATAAGATAATTGATAGACATGGAGGTCTAATATGAATTACTTGATGACAACTAGAAACAATGCAGTGAGCGACTTTGATACTTTCTTTGATGACATGTTTGGCAAATGGGGTGTAAAGAACAGTACAATTCCATCTGTTGATGTCTACGAAGACGAAAAGGCTTATTACCTTGAAGCTGAGCTTCCAGGCTATACCGTTGATGATGTAAATATTCACGTTGAAAAACATGTGCTTCACATTTCTTCTGAAAAGATTAACGAGAAGAAAGAGAACAAGAAGTTCTTGGTTCGCGAACGTGGTTACGTCAAGTTTGACAGATCCTTCACTCTTCCTGAAGGTATTAACGAAGATCAGATTGAAGCTGAATTCAACAATGGTGTTCTTACAATTACACTTCCTAAGACTCCTATTGAGCAGCCAAAGAAGATTGAAGTTAAGATTAAGAAGTAACTATACTCTCTCCTTTGAAATAAATAAGGGCTGTGACCGTTGGGCCACGGCCCTTTTTTTGTATAAGAGGGAGGGGTGGGCTGTTGCTTCAGGACTCGAGTTCCTCAAATTGGGCTTTGTAGAGGGCGGCGTAGATGCCGTTTTTTGCCATGAGCTCCTTGTGGTTGCCTTGCTCGGCTATTCCTTTGTTCTGGATGACGAGAATTCTATCGGCTTTGACAATGGTTGAGAGGCGGTGGGCAACAACGAAGCTTGTGCGACCTTTCATTAAGGTTGCCATGCCTTTTTGCACTAGCTCCTCTGTTTGGGTGTCAATGGCACTGGTGGCTTCGTCTAAGAGCAGAATCTTTGGGTCTGCAATGAGGGTTCTGGCAAGGGCGATTAGTTGTTTTTGTCCTTGAGAGAGAGAATCCTGTGAAATCTTGGAGTCAAAGGCATCGGGCTGAGAGGAGATGAAGTCGTCTAGGCCTAGTTTAGTGCAGGCGGTGCGCATCTCTTGGTCCGTTGCATTTGGTTTGCCGTAGAGCAGATTCTCGCGGATGGTGCCGGAGAAGAGGAAGGAGTCTTGGGTCATGACGCCCACGTTGGAGCGTAGGGAGGCCAAAGTGACTGTGGCGATGTCTTGGTCGTCAATGTAGACGCGGCCTTGGGTGGGGTCGTAGAATCGTGCAAGTAGGTTCACGATTGTGGTTTTGCCGGCGCCGGTTGGCCCTACGAGGGCTATCATTTGACCTGGTTCTACGGAGAGACAGAGGTCGTGAAGGACTTCTGTTTCAGGTTCGTCGGGGTAGGCGAAGTTGATATGTTCAAAGTCCACTTTGCCGTCTTTGATTTTGAGCTCTTTGGCGTTTGGAATTTCTTGGAGAATTGATTCTGTGTCCAAGAGTTCAAAGACTCTCTGCGCGCTTGTAACCTGGTTTGTGAACTGGTTGAAGGCGGCAGCGAGGGCTCTGATTGGTTGCCAGAAGAGGGAAATGTAGGAAGCAAAGGCTATGATTTGACCTACGGACGATGCCCCAATTTTGAGCCAATACACTGAAAAAAGATACAATAGGAAGTAACCAAGCCCTTGTGACCAAGAAACTACTATGTTCAGTAGGTCTGATCTGCGCACAGCTACAACCCAAGATCTTTCAACGTCGTCAAGTATTCTGTCGCCTTCTTCAATGCTTTCTTTTTCTGCGTTGAAGGCTTGAATTACCTTGATGCCTGTGTAGGCTTCGTGGGTGTAAGCGTTCATGTTGGAGTTCTTTTGTCTGAAGTCCATCCAGTTCTTGAAGCCCTTAATCATGACAAAGTAGAGGCTGAAAACTAGCAATGGTAGGACAGCAAAGGCTGAGATACTCAAGATGGGATTAAGAACAAGCATGACAATAACGACTGTGACTATCAAGACGAGGTTAGGGATTAAGGTAGCTATGAGTCTTGAGAACATGTCCTTTAGTGAGGATACATCGTTGATAAGACGGCTAAGAATCTTTCCAGTTGGTCTTGAGTCAAAGTAGTAAAGTGAAAGCGTTTGAAGATGGTCAAAGGCTTGTTTTCTTAAGTCATAGACAATTTTGTTCGTCACATTGGCTAGGATTTTTTTATAGCCTATGGTCAGAGCCCAAATTGCAAGGCCTAAAAAGATTGCAAGTCCAACAGTTTTTATAAGGCCTTGGGTGTCTCCATTTGCAATGTCTACGTCAACGGCTCTTTCACTGAGAGTTGGAAGGACTGCTACAATCAAGGTCTGTACAACAATCATTATGATTGCAAAGGTTGTTTGAAGTTTGTAGTCCTTTAAATAACTTATTGTTCTGAGCAATATACTCTTGTTGCTGATATCAGAGGTTTTTTCATCTTGTTTATAGGTATTAACAGCCATTAGATTACCTCCTGAGGGGTCTGTCCCTCTGGTAATTCGTCGGGGTATTGGGTGAGGAAGGTGTGGTAATAATTGCCTTTAAGTGCCATGAGTTGGTCATGGGTGCCTCGCTCAACTACGCTACCGTGGTCAAGAATGATTATTTCATCGGCATCACGGACGGCAGAAATTCTGTGGGCAATAATCATCATGGTTATGTTCCCATGTTTTTTTATTGCCTTTTGAACCATCTTTTCAGTTTCCATGTCTAGGGCAGAGGTGGCATCATCAAAGATTAAAAGAGGTCTTCCTGAGGCAAGAGCTCTTGCTATAGAAACTCTTTGCTTTTGTCCACCTGAAAGGCCTACGCCTTTTTCTCCAATGACCGTTTCATAGCCCTCTGACAATTGTGAGATAAATTCATGTGCTGCTGCATCGCGAGCAGAATTCTCAAGAATGGCTTGTGGAATTTTGCCTCTCATGCCCTTGTCTAGGTTTGCGTTGATTGTGTCTGAGAAGAGGAAAATGTCCTGCGTGACAATAGCTTTTCCACTTCTTGCACTGTAGAGATCTAAGTCTTTTAGGTCTATGCCTTGGGTCTTAACAGAGCCACTTGTTGGGTCAATGAAACGCATTGCAAGATTTGCTATGGTGCTCTTTCCACTGCCTGTAGCGCCCATGATACCTAAAGATTTGCCATCTTCTAGCGTAAAGGAGACATCGTTTAGGATTTTATGTCCGTCAACTGCAAAGCTTACGTGGTCAAACTCAAGGTTTCCACTTGCCTTATCAAGGTGCTTTGGTCCATCTTGGATGCTTGGCTTTGCATCCAGAATTTTATTGATTTTCTTAAGCGATGCCTTTGCAGAAGCAAACTCCGTCAAAAGCCAACCAATTTCCATCATTGGCCAAGAAAGCTCACTCGTATATTGAGTTACGGCAGTAAGTTCGCCCAAGGTCATCTTGCCTGCTATTACTTGAAGTCCTGAGATGAGAATTGCAACCAAAAGCATGATTCTTGCAAGGGCGTCCATTGGGGTTGTCCAGTTTGCCCAAAGGAGGTCAAGCTTCAAAGAATGCCTGTAGAACATCTTGTTGTGTTTGTCAAAACGCTCGGCTTCTGTTCTTTCACGGCCAAAGGCTTTGACTGTTCTAATTCCTGAAAGGCTTTCTGTTGCACTTTGGTTCATGTCAGCAATGTCATCTGATCTTTGATCTGAAAGTTTTACTCCAGCTGGCTCAGAGATGATTGCCAAGACTGCTATGATTGGCATGAAAACGAGAGAGGCTATTGCACTTGCAAAGTTTATATTAATTAAGCAGTAAGTCATGTAGATAACGTGAATTACTAACTCTGCAAAGAAGATGCAAATGAAGCCGGTGGAAAAACCAACAGTTTCAATATCTTGCTTGGTTCTGCTCATAAGTTCGCCAGGGTTGTTTTCCTTAAAGAAGTACTGATCTTCTCCCATGATGCTTCTAAAGGTTTCTTTTCTCATTTCCTTTTGCATTGCTGCGCTTATGCAGTCCGATGAGAACTCCTGAAAGTACTTGAAAAGTCCTGTAATGAGGTAGGTCAAAACCAAAGGTATTGCAAGGGAGAAAAAGAGCTTAGCCTCGCCTCCAACAATACAAGTGTCTATTATTTTCTGAATGTATTTTGGCCCTAAAGCCGAGAAATACACACCGGCAATCAACGTTATGACTGCCACGATATAAAGTTTCCATTGCTTTACAGCGTATCTAAATATTCTTCGCATACAAATAGTTAAAAGTGGTTTTTAATGAGGTGATAGTAAGAACCTCTAATCAAAAAGCGATAACCATATTGACGCACTGGTCATGTGGCTGCTGGGGTACTTCTCCCACCAGCTGAGTTTTTCTACAAAGTCCTATTGTGGTTATCTTCCTGCCACTGGTTTCCATCAAGAATTGATCATAATAGCCTGCACCTCTTCCAAGTCTAGCACCGTCCTCCGTGAAGGCAAGTCCAGGCACCAAGACCAATATAGTTGCGTTGCTTTCAACTATACTTAATATTTTATTAGTGTCAACTGTACAGGTATTGTTTTTTAATTTAATAAGGTGGGCCTTCCAATCCGCTTTTGCTTCTCTAAAGGTACCCGGATTTTCATCTGGAAGAAGGACTATTTTCCCATCCGAGATAGCTTTATCTATCAACTGAGTCACATCAACTTCGCTTTTCAGAGGGCAATACGCAACAACGATATCTGCATTTTTATACACTTCTAAGCCCGATATTTTCTTTTCCACAACCTCTGGGGAGGGGCCTTTTGAAGTTTTGAGAGTTTGAAGCATTAGCTTACGCAGTTCTTGTTTCGTTTTCATAATACTAAATACTAAAAAAGCCACCTCTTTTACGAAGTGGCTTGGTTGCCGTCTCCAGGAATCGAACCAGGGACACAAGGATTTTCAGTCCTTTGCTCTACCTACTGAGCTAAAACGGCAGACAAGAGAATGTATACCGAAATTATTTTTACTTGTCAAGTGGAGATTGGAAAAATGTGGTTTTAGCTTTATAGTGGTAGGTATGGAGAACTATCAAGCTGCACTTAATTATGAAACTCTAGTCTTGGCTTTGGGCCGTGCTGATTCTTATTGCATACCCCTTTTTGAGGAAATTGCACAACGCTGTGATATTGATGAGGCTCTGCCTTACAATATTTCAATCTACAGCGAAGTTAGCGAGGTTTCTGATTTGATTTTGGGAGAATGCTATCTAAAGTGCAGAGCAGCTTTTGAAAAGTTGCAGCCTGAGGTTGAAATTATTGACAGCAAAAGCCCTTATTGGCCTAAGGCTGTATCTGGGGTGAGGTACTTGTACTTGATTGGAAACAAGGAATTGCTCTTGCAACCTTCAATAAGTGTTGTGGGCACCAGAAGCCCTTCTTTTAGGGGTTCTCAGCTTACACAAGAGGTGGTAAAAGCGTTAGGCGAGAGTGGTTTTGCAATTGTTAGTGGTTTGGCAAAAGGAGTAGATGGAATAGCCCATATTGCAGCTTTAGCCCAAAATTTTTCAACAATTGGCGTTATTGGGACATCGGTTTGTGAAGTGTATCCAAGAGAACATGAGAAGTTGCAAGCTCTTGTGGCTCAGCATGGCCTGCTCGTGTCGCAATTTGCTCCCTCTAGGCAGGTGCAGCGATATTTTTTCATGCAACGCAATCAGTTGATGAGTGAAATTAGCTCGGGCAGTTTTGTTGTGGAAGATAGAGATGGCGGGGGAGCGGTGCAACAGGCTTTGTACAGCCAAAAACAGGGCAAGAAGGTGTTTGTTCTCAAAGAGGTGCACGAAAATAGAACCTTTCTGTGGCCAAGAAAGTTGGAAAATATCGTGGTGGTAAATTCAACTACAAATGCTGGTAAAGTGGTGAAGAAGGCGCTGGGCGAGGAAAATAGAGTAGAGAAGGTGCCAATTTCACGTGGTAAGAAGCTAGATCCTCAGGTTCAGCCAGAGTTGTTTTAGTTGACTAGAATAGCCTAGAAAGTTAATATCTAGGGCATTATGAGACCTATAACAGCTAACGAATTAAGAAAAAAATTTATCGATTTTTTTGTGAGCAGAGGGCACGTGCAAATTAGTGGTGCTTCTGTTATTCCTGAAAATGACCCAACCGTTTTGTTTACAACTGCCGGTATGCATCCTCTTGTACCTTATATTCTGGGTCAGCCGCATCCAGCTGGAAGGCGTTTGACAGACTATCAGAAATGCATAAGAACTGGCGATATTGATAGCGTTGGAGATCCGCATCATCTTACTTGTTTTGAGATGATGGGTAACTGGTCTCTTGGCGATTATTTCAAGAAAGAAATGATTCCTTGGAGCTATGAATTTTTGACAAAAGAGCTTGGTATTGACCCTGAAAAGCTCTCCGTTACTGTTTTTGCTGGCGAGGATGGCATTCCTAGGGATGAAGAGAGTGCTGAGCTTTGGCACAGCATGGGAATTCCTTACGAGAGAATTTTCTTCCTGCCAAGGGAAGATAACTGGTGGGGTCCTGCTGGCGAGACTGGTCCTTGTGGTCCAGACTCTGAGATGTTCATTGACACTGGTCGTCCAGCTTGTGGTCCAGATTGTAGGCCAGGTTGTAGTTGTGGCAAGTACTTTGAAGTTTGGAACGATGTTTTCATGCAGTACAAAAAGACAGCTGATGGAAAGTTCGTTGAAATGGAGCGCAAGTGCATTGATACTGGCATGGGAATTGAAAGAACCATTGCAATTCTTCAAGGCAAGAAGAGCGTCTACGAGACGGAAGTTATGCAACCAATTCTTAAGAAAATTCAAGAGCTTTCTGGTATTGCCTACGGACAGGATGAAAAAACCGATGTCTCAATGCGTATAGTTGCTGACCATATTCGCACCAGCACCTTCATTTTAGGCGATCAAAGAGGTTGCACACCTTCCAACGTTGGTCAGGGTTATATTCTCAGAAGATTGATTAGAAGAGCTGTTAGAAATGGTAAGCATCTTGGTATTGAAGGCCCATTCCTTGCTAAGGTTGCACAGG
>CAVKHB010000051.1:0-8332 GCA_963656005.1 Coriobacteriaceae bacterium | reverse complement strand
TGGTCATAGAACACACAATAGCAGCTACTTCAACAGGGTGCAAAATGTATGGAAGATTGTTCTTTCTTCGCATTCCTTCATGGGCCTTTGTGGCAAAAATAATGGCTCTTTCAACTAATTCCATTAGATTTCTCCTCAGCTTTGCAAAGATTATCATTTTTATTGAGCTTTTACAAATCTTTTACACGACAACGCTCTTGTTTTTACATTGAGGTGTTAATGTCTGGCTGTAAACAGGAGATTGATATGAAAAAAGTAGTAACAATGTTTATGGTTCTTTTGATTATGACAGCTGTTTTTGCTGGTGGAACTAGCGAAGAGAAAAAGACTGTTTCAACAGACGGCTCAACATCAATGGAGAAGGTAATTGGAGCTTTGGGTGAAGCTTTTACACAAAAACACAGTGGTGTTTCTTTTACTTACAACCCAACAGGTTCTGGTTCTGGAATTAAGGCTGTCTTAGAGGGTCGTTGTGATATTGGACTTTCAAGCCGAGCTCTAAAGGATTCTGAAATTGCAGAAGGCCTTGAGCAGACGGTTCTTGCATACGATGGAATAGCTATTATTGTTAATCCTAACAATCCAGTAGACGGGTTAGATGTAGAAACAATTGCCAAGATTTATAAGGGCGAGATTACAAACTGGAAGGATGTTGGTGGCGAAGACGCTCAAATAGTTCTGATTGGCCGTGAAGCAGGTAGCGGTACAAGAGATGGATTTGAATCCATTACAAAAACAGCAGACGCTTGCCAATACCGCCAGGAGCTAACCTCAACTGGTGATGTGATAACAACAGTAGCTCAAAATCCGTATGCAATTGGATATGCTTCCCTTGCTGCTGTAAAGAATACAGTGAAGGCGTTAAAGGTGAATGGAGTTGTTCCAAGTGAAGACACAGTCAAAGATGGAAGCTACCCAGTTCAGCGTCCATTCGTACTTGTAACAAAGAGTGGAGTTGCCCTTTCAAGTACGGCTCAAATGTTCTTTGACTATGCACTTTCTAGCGAGGCTTCATCAATAATATCGGCAGCCGGTGCTGTAGCAGCTAATTAAAATGGCAAAGTTAATAACATCTGAGAAGAGTTCAAATTCTTCAAAGAAAGCTTCAAGTAAAGCTTCAAAGAAGCGAATAGAGACCGTCATGCAAGGCTTGTTCTTTGCATGCGGTCTTGTCACAGTTGCAGCTGTGCTTTTGATTACAGTTTACCTATTAGTCAGTGGAACGCCTGCAATTGCAAAGATAGGCGTTTTTAAGTTTTTATTTGGAAAAAAGTGGGCATCTACCGCTTCTGAGCCATCGTTTGGGATTTTACCCTTTATTTTAACCAGTATTTATGGGACATCTGGAGCAATTATTCTGGGTGTTCCAATTGGCTTTTTTACTGCAGTTTATATGTCAAAGTTTGCTCCCAAAGCAGTAAAAACAGTTTTAATGTCAGCCATAGATCTTCTTGCAGGAATTCCTTCTGTTGTCTATGGTTTGGTTGGTATGTTGGTCATTGTCCCAACAATTCGAAAGGTCTTTAATGTGCCAGATGGGTCAAGCCTTCTTGCTGCAATACTTGTACTTTCTGTGATGATTCTTCCTTCAATAGTAAAAGTGTCTGTCAATGCTTTGGATGCAGTTCCAAAGGAATATGAAGATGCATCTTTGGCTCTTGGAGCAAACAAAACGGAGACAATCTTTAAGATTTCTGTCCCAGCAGCTAAAAGTGGAATTGCAGCTTCCATAGTGATGGGTGTTGGTCGTGCAATTGGAGAGGCTATGGCAGTTATGATGGTTTCTGGAAATGTTGCAAACATGCCTAGTTTGTTTCAAAGCGTTAGATTCCTCACCACGGCTGTTGCAAGTGAGATGGCCTACTCAGAAGGACTTCAACAACAGGCTTTGTTCTCAATTGCATTGGTGCTTTATTTGTTTATTCTCATGGTGAATGCAATTTTGAACACAATTCTAAAAAAGGATAAGGAGCATTGAGATGGAGGTCAAAAATCAAAGGCGACTTTATTCCAATTTGATGAAAACTCTAATGTTTGTTTCAACTGCAATTGTTAGTGCAATTGTGGTTTTCTTTGTACTATACGTTTTGTTAGTGGGACTTCCTAACGTGTCTTGGAATTTGCTTTCAACAAAGCCAAGTTATCTTAGCGGCAATATTGGGATTTTACCAGACATCTTAAATACCGTTTACATAATTATTGCAACACTTGTAATTGTCCTTCCTTTGGGGGTTGGGGCTGCAGTTTATCTTTGTGAATATGCTACAAATAAGCGCTTAGTAAAGGTTATTGACTATGCTGCTGAGACTCTCTCTGGAGTGCCTTCGATAGTCTATGGTTTGGTTGGTATGCTTTTTTTTTGCCAATTCCTTAAATTTAAGACCTCTATTTTAGCAGGAGCGCTGACTTTGGTGATTATGAATTTACCCACCGTTATGAGAACAACTCAAGAGAGTTTAAAGACTGTTCCTCAAAGTTACAGAGAAGGTGCTTTTGGTCTTGGCGCTGGTAAGTGGAGGGTAATTAGAACGGTTGTTTTGCCTTCCTGTGTAGATGGAATTGTTACAAGTTGCATTCTGTCTTGTGGTAGGGTTCTAGGAGAGTCTGCAGCCTTGCTATTTACAGCAGGCTTTGCACATTCGTTAAACGGTTTCTTTGAAGGCTTAAACAGCGCTGGTGCAACCCTAACTGTAGCTCTTTACTTCTACGCCAAAGACCAAGGTGAGTTTGAAGTAGCCTACGCAATAGCAGCAATTTTAATGATTTTGGCATTTGTTATTAACATCAGTGCCTCTCTGACTGGAAGAAAACTTAAAGGTAAATAATATGGCAAGTATAATTGAAGTAAAAGATTTATGTTTGTGGTACACAAACCAACAAGCACTTTATAACGTAGACATAGATATAGAAGAAAAAAGCATTACTGCTTTAATTGGTCCTTCAGGTTGCGGAAAGTCTACCTTTCTGAAAACGTTGAATAGGATGAACGACTTAATCCCCGGGGTGAGAATAACTGGTCAAGTTCAATATGAAGGCAATGATATTTATGGCAACACAACAGATGTCAATGAACTAAGACGTCAAATTGGCATGGTGTTTCAAAAGCCCAATCCTTTTCCAATGAGTATCTACGACAACATAGCTTATGGACCCAGAACGCATGGAATTAAGGGAAGAGCAAAGCTGGATGAGATTGTAGAAACGTCTCTAAAGGCTGCAGCCATTTGGGATGAGGTTAAAGACAGGCTAAAAAAGAATGCCTTAGGTCTTTCTGGTGGTCAACAACAAAGATTGTGTATTGCAAGAGCTTTGGCCGTTCAACCTAAGGTTCTTCTTATGGATGAACCAACTAGTGCCCTGGATCCTATTTCTACTTCACGAATTGAAGAGTTAGCAATGGAGCTTAAAAAGGACTACACAATTGTCATTGTCACGCACAATATGCAACAGGCAGTACGAATTTCAGACTACACGGCATTCTTTCTTTTGGGGAAATTGATTGAATATGGCGATACTGAGATGATGTTTGAACAACCTAGAGATAAGAGAACAGAAGATTATATTACAGGAAGGTTTGGTTGATAGGTGGCAAATATGAGAAGTAGATTTGATGAACAGTTGGAATTATTAAATACAGAATTGATTCAAATGGGAGCCTTATGTGAAGAGGTCATTGACCTTGTTACTAAAGCTCTAGTTAACGGAAAGAGTTGTCTCGCAAAAAAAGTGGCTCCTCTTGATGGAGAGATTGACCAAAAGGAGAGGACAATAGAGTCCATGTGCCTTAAGCTATTACTTCATCAACAGCCGGTTGCCAGAGATTTAAGGCAAATTTCTTCTGCTTTGAAGATGATAACAGACATGGAACGCATTGGTGATCAGGCAGAAGATATTGCAGAGATTATCGGGTTTTTAGAGAAAGAGGACAAATACGATTGTAAGTTGGATGGCACCACGTTGCAAAAAATGGGAGAAGTGGCCAAGAAAATGGTGGTAGAGAGCGTAACAGCTTATGTAAATAAGGACTTGGATCTTGCCCGCGGGGTGGTCAAAGAGGACGATATTGTAGATGCTCTTTTTTTGAGTGTAAAAAAGGAGCTAATAGAACGAATTGCTTTGAATAAGGCGGAAGGGGAATATATACTAGACCTATTGATGATTGCAAAGTACTTTGAGCGTATTGGCGATCATGCGGTAAACATTGCTCAATGGGTGGTTTTTTCCGTTACTGGTGAGCATGAGGTGGAGGAATAATGATGATTTGGTGCGTTGAAGATGATGCGAGTATTAGAGATATTGAAGTTTATGCACTACAATCTACAGGTTTTGAAGCTAGAGGTTTTGATGATGGACTCGCGTTTTGGAATGCCATAAAAAAATGCGAAAACGCCCCAAAGAACGCCCCAGAGAACTCTGCAATCAATACTACAGACACCACAATCAACACAGAAAAGCTGCCAGAATTGATAATACTGGACATTATGTTGCCGAGTTTGGATGGAATTGAACTTTTAAGAAGGCTAAAAGCAACTCCCTCTTTTGCAAGTATTCCAGTAATTATGGCAACGGCAAAGGGCTCAGAATATGATAAAGTCAAAGGCCTTGATATGGGAGCAGACTACTACATTGCAAAACCATTTGGAGTCATGGAGTTGATTTCCTGTGTGAAGGCCGTTTTAAGACGCTATAAAGACAAAGATAGAGACAAGGAAAAGACGCAAAATATCCTTACTTTCAAAGACCTTGTTCTCAATTTAGATCAACGCAGCGTAAAGATAAATGGAGAAGAAGTTGTTTTGACTTACAAAGAGTTTGAACTTCTCAAGTTCTTTTTAAGCAATCCCGGCATGGTATTTTCCAGAGATAAACTTTTTAACGAAATTTGGGACTTAGAGTACTATGGCGAATCTAGAACGGTGGATATGCACATTAGAACTCTCAGACAAAAACTTGGCGCATACGGCAACTATGGCAACATCATTAGAACTGTAAGAAACGTAGGTTATGGCCTAGATTCTGAATTTATCAACCAGGAAGAAAAACAATGACCAAGAAAATCATGTATGCAATTTTAGCAGTTGCTACAGTAGTGCTTTTACTTTCCTTTATATTAATATCGGGCCTTTTGTATGAAAGCTATTGCAAAAGCCAATCTCTACAACTTGAAGATGAGCTTAACATAGCTGCAGAAGGGGTGGAGCTGGCTGGCTTGGAATATCTAGAAGCAATAGAAGCCACTCAGGCCGAGCATTACAGACTTACTTGGATAGCTTCTGACGGGACAGTAATTTTTGACAATATTACAGACGCAAGTCAAATGGAAAGCCATGCAGACCGCACAGAATTTATAAACGCACTAGCAAATGGAAAAAGTGAAAACACTAGGTACTCTAACACTCAGCTAGAAGTAATAGTCTTTCACGCAAAACGCCTCTCAGACGGTTCCGTCCTACGAATAGCCACCAGCCGTTCCTCCATTGTACGAATTGCAATCAACATGATTTTGCCATTGCTTTTAGTTTTGGCCATTTCTTGGATTTTTTCCATCCTCCTTGCTAAACGTATGTCCAAGAAGATTGTTCAACCACTTAATACTCTTGACTTGGACCATCCACTAGAAAATGACGTCTATCCAGAGCTTTCTCCACTGCTCAGACGTATCTACACGCAAAGAAAGGAATTAGACGCACAACTTCTCACACTAAAGCGTCAGGCCGACGAATTTGATCAAATTTCCCGCAGCATGAGCGAAGGCCTCATGGTCCTAGCCTTGGATGGTAAAATTGTAAGCATCAACCGCGCCGCCCTCGAGCTTTTCAAATATGACGGCTCTTGCATTGGCCGTAGTTTTTTGGAATTGGAACGCACCCACGAATTTAGTCTTGCCATAGACAATGCCATCACAAATGGTCACGACGAGCTACGTCTTGAGCGTCAAGGACGGGTCATACGCTTTTCCATGAGCCGCATTATGTCAGACAACGTTGCAATTGGCCTTGTGGTATTGGCTTTTGACATTACAGAAAGCGCCAACGCAGAAAACCTACGCAGAGAATTTTCCGCCAACGTCTCGCACGAACTCAAAACCCCGCTACAAGGCATCATAGGCAGCGCCGAGCTAATAGAAAGCGGCATGGCAAAAGACGAAAACGCCATCCGCTTTGCCTCCCACATCCACACCGAGTCCACCCGCATGGTCAACCTCATTGACGACATCATTCGCCTCTCCCAGCTAGACGAGGGCATCCCTCTACCTTTTGAATATACCGATATCTTTAATCTCGCTCTAGAAGTCAAAGCTCAGCTTTCTGCAAGTGCAGAAAAGAAAAACGTTAAAATTAGCGTTGAAGGCCAACCCGTGCAAGCCCATTGCGTTGTTCGCCTGATGCAGGAAGTTATCTTTAACCTAGTGGATAACGCAATTAAGTATAACAAGCAAGGTGGTAAGGTTTTTGTCTCTGTTTCAAAGTCCCTAGATGACATGGTTAGAATTGTCGTAAAAGATACTGGAATTGGCATTTCTCAAGAACACATCAATAGAATCTTTGAGCGCTTCTACAGAGTAGACAAAAGCCATTCCAAGGCCTCAGGAGGCACAGGTCTTGGACTTTCCATTGTCAAACATGCTATTTTGTACCACAACGGCAGGGTAAACGTTGAAAGCCAAGTGGGGCAGGGCACAACCTTTACTATAGAAATTCCATCAAAATAAAAGTTTTTGTTGGGTTTTGTAACCTTCTTTATTGACAGCTGTTTATCTCTTGGAGGAAAATTTTAACCAAATCTAAACCGATTTTTTCATTAAAAGGAGAGAAAAACATGAAAAAAACACTATCACTCATTCTGTTGGTGGTTTTGATGTTCACGCTTGCCTCTTGTAAGCAAGACCCCCCCCATTCACACACCTTCAGCGAAGACTGGAAGTATGACAGTGAAAAACACTGGCATGAAGCCACTTGTGAACACACAGATGTTAAAGGAGACGAAACTGTGCATGATTTAGTTTCTATTGCTGCAAAGGAACCAACATGTACAGAAAAAGGCTGGGATGCCTACCAAAAATGTAGCGTTTGTGGCTATACAACAACATACACAGAAAAGCCTGCTACAGGCCATTCTTTCAGTGAAGATTGGACAAAAGATGCAACCTATCACTGGCACGCAGCTACTTGTGAGCATACTACAGAGGTTTCAGGCAAAGCTGAGCATAATTGGGATGAAGGTACACAAACAACCGCTCCTGGCTATGGTACAGCTGGTGTTAAGACTTATACTTGTAACACATGCGGTCAGACAAAAACAGAGCCAATTGCTGCTCTTGATGCAAAAGACAACACAGTAACTTATACGGGTTCCACTTCTAAGGATTATGATGGTAATGTAATTGCACTTGAATCAGATAAGATTACAAGAAGCGGAGATGGTGCTATTACATTCATGTATAAGGAAAGTACTGAAGAAGATTCTGCTTATACTGCAACAGCACCAAAGAACGCTGGAACTTACAAAGTAAAGATTAGCGTTGCAGCAACCGCTGAATGGAAGGCTGCAGAGACTGTTGTTGAATACACTATTAACAAGGTTGTTCTTCCTCTTCAAACTTTGAACATGACCTATGAAGTTCTTCCAGAAGCAACAGGCACAGGAATTGGTGCCTATAAGTCAAAAACCTTCACAAGTGAAGATGGACTTCCAGAAGGGGTGACAATCAAAGTTTACCCTTACAACGAAGAGGAAAATGGAACATTCACTGTTCATTCTGAATATAAATATAAGCTTATTCCTAATACTGATGATGACAGTGCGTTCGAAACTGCACTGCAAGGAGTCAAAGCGGGTGAGGGTAGTCTTGATCCTGATCAATTCTTTGTCCGTGTTGATCTTGGAACTAACTACACCCTCCAAGAGAATTCTTACGTAGCAACCTTAACGGTAACACCAAAGGAAATTACTGGCGACTTTACTTTTTCTAAGGTTTATGATGGAACAAATACCTTTAAAATTGAAGGTGCAGACCTTTTGGATTATGGTATTTATGAAGCAGATAAAGACGATGTTTACCTATTGCTCCGTTTAAATAGTAAAGATGCTGAAAGTAAAATAATTCAGACTGCGTCTTTACTGAAAAAAGTAGACGGCAAAAAAAATTACAACTACAAAGTTGCTGATGAAGCTAACTTTAATGTAACAATCACAAAGAAAGATATAAGTGGACTCGTTTATGATTTAGTGATCCCCATTCTTAAAGATTCCTCTGGTAATGTAATTAAAACTCGTACACTTGAGGTGGGTTCTAGGTATGGAACTACTCAAAAAGATACGGACATAACAC
>CAVKHB010000050.1:4765-8419 GCA_963656005.1 Coriobacteriaceae bacterium | reverse complement strand
CTGTACAGTAGATAGTTACAACGATATTTTTACGTTTTAGCTGCGGAAGACGGGATACTTCTTTTTTATAAAAATGGCAATAGTTTTTTCAAAAAATTTGAAATTTTTTTGCGAATTTTTCTAACTATAAGACATATTTATTTACAAAACAATAAATTAGCTTTTACTTTTTTTCTTCAAACTCTTCCTTCAATGCGGACAAGTTTTTCATGAAACTTTCAAACGGCTCTTTTAAAAGCTGCTTACATTGCTTCTGAAAAGCATCGTACAAAGCAACAAATTGCAAACCAAATGGAGTGAGGGTGGCGCCAACTCTACAGGAGCCGCCACGTTTGCGTTCTAGTACGTTTTGGCCTAAGGAACTCTCTAGGTTTTCAACCATTTTAAAGGCTTTTGAATAGGAAATTCCAAGGTTGATAGCAGCTGATCTTAGTGAGCCACATTCTTCTACCTTTTGAAGGAGCCAAAGAACTCCAATTCCCATAAATTTTTCCTGAGCATCCTCCAAATACAACTTTACTTTAAGACTGTAGTCATCCATCCGTCATTCCTCCGCTTTTATAAGCTTCTAGAGGTTAAAACCTCAAACCTTTTAAAATAACTCAAGTTGCTCGCTTGGGCCTGTATCAACAACTTCAGAGCCTGCTCCACTGGCACTACCAGCTCCACTGGCACTATCAACCCCACTGAAACCGCCAGCCCCGCCGTCATTAGAAGCACCATCAAAACCTATCATTTCCAAGAACTCCTCTTCATTAACAACCCTAACCCCTAGAGATTGCGCCTTTTGCAGCTTGCTTCCAGCCCCTGATCCAGCAAGAAGGCAAGTGGTTTTGGAAGAAACAGAAGAGACTTCAACGCCCCCTCGTTTGACAACTTCTTCCATGGCCTTTCCCCTTGGATTAAAGTTTTTAAAGGTTCCCGTAACACACCAAGACTGACCCGCAAATATTTGCGGAAGTTCGGCATCAACAACAGAGTCTCCAGAAGCAGACATCTTTAGGCCAACAGAGCGTAAGGCTTCAATTGTTTTCCTAATATGTGGATCTTGTAGCCCATCAATAATTAAAGAGGCAGTAACAGGGCCAATTCCCTTAATAGAAGAAAGAGCCTCCCCGTTACCAACAGAAGCAAGATCTAACAATTTATCCATACTGTCGTAACCAGCGGAAAGCACAAGTTCAACAGCCTTTTTACCAAACTCGGTAATACCCAAAGCAATCAAAACCTGCTTAAAAGGAGTTTTTTTACTGTCAGACAACGCTTTCTTTATAGTCTCAATTTTCTTGCCTTCTGAGCCAAAGCCCTGAACACCCCGCAAACGGTCATAATTGAAAGAGTATAAATCCTCAACTTCTTTAACCCCAAAATTATCGTATAAAAAATCAGTGGTCTTAGGACCCAAACTCTCAATATCCATTTGCCCTTTGGCGCAGAAAAAACTCAAACGACCCTTGGCTTGAGCAGGACAGTTATAATTAGAACAGAAGTGATGGGCACCCCGCTTAACGAGAGGAGAACCACAAACAGGGCAATGTTCTGGCATCTTCCAAGTAGTATTGCCTTCATTGTTTTTCTCTATGACAACTTCAACAGCAGGAATGACATCCCCACGCTTTGAAATTGCAACGGTATCCCCCACAGCCAACTCTAGTTCATTGACATAATCTTGATTGTGCAAGGTTATATTCTTAATAGTACTTCCAGAGAGTTTTGTCTCTTTAATGCGTGCCATTGGAGTAATTCTACCTGTTCGCCCCACTTGAACATCAATGCTTTGAACAACGGTCTCTGCCTGTGGAGCCTCAAACTTGTAGGCAATAGCCCAACGTGGGTGGTGCTCCGTATAACCCAATTGCTCACGAGTAGAAAGCTCATTAACCTTCACCACAAGGCCATCAATCTCATAAGGCAGGGCCTTTCTCTTGGCCGTGGCATCTAAAATAACGGCGGGGATATCATCAAAAGAGCCCGCACTACCCTCAAGGCCAGCAGCTTTTAAGCCCGCTTCAGCTTCTTCTTTTGTCTTGCAAAAATAAGTTAAATGAGGGTCAACGGTAAACCCCAAGGCCTTTAGTTTGCTTAAAATTTGAATATGGTCCGTAAAGGTCGTAGGTTCTGCCCAAAACCCCTCATACACAAAAATAGAGAGCGGAACCCTGGCCGTTTCACTACTCTTATTTCTTCTAATTGTGCCTGCAGCCAAATTGCGGGGGTTAGCATACGGCTCTTCCAACGTGGCATTTATCTTCTCAAAATCTTCTTTGGGCAAGTAAATCTCACCCCTGACGGCAATATCCACCGGCTCCGTCAACTTCAAAGGAATAGCATGAATGGTTTTTGCATTGGCCGTGACATCGTTTCCCACAAAACCATTTCCTCTAGTCACCGCGCGCGCCAAAAGCCCCTTTTCATAATAAAGCACCACGGAAAACCCATCAATTTTCTCTTCCAACACGAACGACAAATTCTCGCCCGTATTCTTGATGGTCTTTGAAATCCACCCAAAAATCTCCTCACTACTGTACGCCTTATCCAGACTCAGCACGGGAATCGTATGCGCAACCTCTGGAAAATCCGATGTCAAATCGCTTCCCACCCGCTGAGTTGGCGAGTCCGGCGTCTTCAGAGACGGGTCATCTTCCTCCAGCCTTGAGAGCTCATCAAAGAGCCTATCATACTCTAAGTCCGATACTTCTGGCCTTCCCTCTACATAGTAAGAATGTTGATATTCACTTAAAAGGGCTCTGAGTTCTTGTGCGCGCTTTGCTTTATCCATTCTCTTCTCCAGTCTCCTCGGACTCATTTCTATAGAACTTTATCATGTTCCTTCCGTACTTTCTCGTATCCACCAAATGAAGATCCCCAAAGGACTCTGTCCATTGATTTTCTTCTACAGTTGGAAAGTGAATTATAAACAAACCCTGAGGCTTAACCATCTTCCTCCTGTCTGCCAATTCAGCCAGTTGTGTTTTCTTGGACATAGGAAAAGGAGGGTCTGCATAGACGATATCATACCGAATTTTTGAGGTAGGTATGAATTTTAGGACATTGGAATTGAAAATTTGAATATCGCAGGACTCTAATGCCCAAGAGATATTTTTCTCCATGATAGGCCTTTTTGCCCTATCCATTTCTACCAAGTGAACCAAGGAGGCACCCCTAGAAGCGGCCTCTAAACCAACACAACCACTACCAGAGAAAAGGTCACAAAAGCTAATCCCATCAAGAGGACCGAGGATAGAAAACAAGGACTCTCTCATCCTGTCCATAGCGGGTCTAATCTCCAGCTCTCCAGTTGGAATAATTACTTTTCTTCCGCAGTACTTACCGCCAGTAATTCTCATAGTAAGCATAGTCATCTAGCCTTCAAGATATGTTGTATTTATCTCGTTCAAGACCTCTTCAAATAATCGGGTTGCCCTTTCTAGCTGTAAAGGTGAGGCATTCTCGGCCGCCGTCTTAAGCTCGGAAGCCAAGCTCTTGGAAATTTTTCTGATTCTGTCCATGGAAAGAGGAAGATTTATGGTTGAAATGAGATTATCAAAAACCTGAGACATGTAAAAACAGGAAGAAGGGAAGACAATGCACAAACTAGGAAGGGTAATATTTGCTTGGTTGGTGGAATATTGAAGCCCAAAAATTACCGATTCC
>CAVKHB010000050.1:0-4755 GCA_963656005.1 Coriobacteriaceae bacterium | reverse complement strand
AGTTTGAACAGGAGAACCAACAGTCTTAAAGACTTTGTACTGTTTTGTCTCGGAAGGAATTCTTACTTTTGTAAGCAATGCATCATCTGCATAAATAAACGTGCCCTTTCTGTCATAGAGTTTGGCAATAGGAAGCCATCTTGTAATGGAATTCTTTTTTACCATCTTAATTTCTGCTTGAGCATTAAGGGTTGCAAGAATGCAACACAGAGAAAATCTCATTTCTTTACAACACAAAGCACCACCAATAGTGGCCTGATTTCTAATCAAGGAGCTTCCAATTGAAAGTAAAGCAGTATTCAATTCCTTGGAAAAAGAATAGCCCACCATGTTAATAAGCTGCTGAATTGTAACCATGGAGCCAGCTTCTATGAACCTATCGGCATGGTAAATTTTTGTTAAATCGGAAAGCCCTTTAAGAGAAATGATGTCCTTTTGCGCTGTACTTGGATAAAATCCGGGGCGACTCATCAAATATGTGCCACCGGCCCAGAAAACAGCGTTGGGATTCTTGAGCTTAAAAGCAACTGCTTCATTGATTGTCTTTGGGAAAAAGACAGTTGGAGACCTAAGACCTTCTAGCACGGCGTCTACTCCTATACTTGTAAGCCAAGTTAATTATCTTCTCAAGCTCAGAAAGCTCAATACATTGACACTTACACATTGAAAACTCTTGTGCAATTACATGAGGATCAAAAGCTCCCCCACCCGCTCTATTTCTTGCCGCCATCTCATTTGCATTTGAAGAAGCAATGGGCACGGACATAGAAAAAGTACTGTGGGTTTTGGCTTGATTCTCCTTATCCATTCTAAGCAACAACGACTCAATTAAGAGAGTCTTGGACGCATAGCACTGAGGACAAGGCTGATTACCAACATCGGAATAAGCACGCTCTATATCGTGGAAAGACCTCGTTTTGCGAAAGCCTTCAAAGGTCATGATGGAGCTCCCGTTCAGCCTGAAAGCCGGAATCAGACAACTCAGGGTTGCCGTGCCGTTTAGTAGAACAATGCAGTTGCCACAGGAGGCACCAAAACATTGGCTGTTATCGGCAAAGCTCGCAATTAAGTCCCTTAGAATGAAGCTCAAAGGCTTGTCCGAGTTTACAATCAAAGAAACAGAGGTCCCGTTAATATTACAATTTAGCTTCATCTTTGACCCCCTCTTCTGGCTCAGTTTTCTTCACATCGCTAACTTCTTCGCTAGCTTCATCACTAGCTTCATTGCTAGCTTCATCACTGGCCTCAGCTTTTGGCTCAATAGCCTGTTTTTCAACAGCCGGCTCTTCAGTTGTCTGCTCTGGAGCCTTCTGCTCTATTGAAGAGAGAATTGGCATTGGTGAGCTAGTTCTTCCGCCCTTGAGGAGGGAAAGAATATCCGTATCTTTTATTGGAAGGAAGTTCACAGTGCGCCCCACTGCCTGTGAGATTGCACCAATGAGAGCAGCAATGGTCAAACCTCTAATGGCGGCCGTTATAGAGGACTGCGCATAATCAGAACTCTCCTCCACCTGAAGGTCAATGTTAAATTGCCAAGAGATATTGGGAAACACTTCCGATATAACTGTAAAAATTGCAAGTCTAGCCTTGTTAATGAGCTTTTGCATATTGAACACGTGCCCCATGTGGAAACGAGCCCAAACCTTATCAATCACAGGAGAAAGGGTCACCGTATCAAGATGAAGCTCTATGGCAACAGAGCCAAAACAAGAGCTGTAATAGAAGGGGTCTGAAACATTGGATTGCGAGGTTGCCTCAACCGTTATGGGCAGGCGAGAGAAGGCCTTCTTTCTTGCAATCTCCGTACACGCCTGAAGTAGCAAACGGGTAACAATTCCTATCTTTCTTGACAGCACATTTGGCCCGATATCTATTATATTTTCGTCGTTTATATCCAAGAAAATTATATCGTCCTCATCAACGTCTAAATACTGTTTGATGGTCTGTTTCCATATAAACAGCATATCTTTTCCAGCTTGCATGCCAGTATTGACTATCACTTTGTTGTCTTCAGTCAAAGTGACGGACAAAGAATATTTCATTGCAACGTTAAATTGCTGTGAAAATCCCATGATACCCTCACCTGCAGCAATACCAATACCCTTGGAGTAATTCACAAGCGGATTTACTTTATTTCCATAAAGCTTTTTTTGTGTATTTGCAGCACTCTTTCTTGCATACCAGGAGACTGTTAGGATGTCCTCCAAAGTCTTTGCAAGATTTTCAAAGCCCTTGGATTGTCTTACTTTTTCACTTAAAGAAGGCCCCTTGTTTTCACAAGCTTTAAGCATCTCAAGCCGCCACAAGCCAGGTTGTAAACCTAAGGCCAAGGCTGTTTGTGTAAAGTGATTTTCTACTGCAGCCTGCGACATAGCAAAGCCCAAATCGCCAAAGAAGTTTGCAGGAGGAGAAGGACTTTTTAGGATGGTAATTTTCACATCGAGAGCCTTCATAGGATAAACTGGAACAATACCTGCTAGGACGTTATGGTAAACTTCCTTAGTAAAGATTGGGAAAGCTCCCATGTCCACGGTGCAATTAAAACGGCCTGCAATACAGCCATCTTCTGCAGAAACAACCGTCTCAAACCTAAAATTCAATACGGGCTGATACGACACCAAAGGAACGCACATTTGAACAGCACTTTTGGTTTTCACCGCAGCAACGGCAGCAATACAGGAAAAAATAGTTGGCCTAAGAATAAATTGGTCATAAGAGGCCACATTTGGCTGAGCCTCCACATTAACCTTCTCAAGAGGAAAACCCAGAACCTGAGCTACAGACCTCTTCACATTTACTGGCCATTGCGTCTCCAATTGAAGGTTCATCACACCTTTTTGCATCACAGCAAAGATTCTCTGATCCCCCAACAGCGCACTCTCATGTGCCCCAACGGAGAAAGTAGACTTCACAGTCTTTGCATGTGGAACAAAATACTCATTTGTATCCTCAAAACTCCACTCAAAAGGTTGTCCATACACTTCTGGTGTAATTGACTCGGATTCCGGCGCAATTTGATAAGAGACCTTAACTTCTCTGCAATAAAGCTCAACATCCTCATCCGCCGGACCAAAAACCGCCATGACAGGCTGACCCTTATAAGAGATTTCCTTCGTGGCAAGAATTGGCACCTTCTCGTCCATGACTTGGACAAAGTTGAACAGGCCCATATCTTCCGCCGTAACGATAGAAATATTGGAATACTTCCCTTCTGGAGGAAGCTCTATGGTTGCAATATGTCCTTTTGCAACGGTTGAGGTTATTATTTTACCTACAAGGTATTTTCTGTTTAATTCAAAAATTTCGCTCTGTTCGGGCATGGCTTTAGAATATCATCAGAAACAGCTTTTGTGAACAACTGCACTCAAGAAAGCAGCGCCTGTACCACGTTTTTCTCAAGCCCCATCAAGGCAGCAATTTTCTCCACGTCAACGCCTTGCTCTTTCATTCTCGCAGCTATCTCCCTGTACGCCTGTTCTTTTCCTCTTTTCACGCCCTCTTCTAGCCCGATATTTACAAAATGCATTTGCAAATCATTCTCGTACGCCATCCTCACTCCCTAACTTTAGCTCTTAGCTTCCAAAACTCGTCTAATCACTGCGTGATCCAACTCCAAAAGACCAGGATCCTCTTTAAGGATCTGAGAAACTACATCTCTAGCAACAGCCATCATAGCAACATCGGTCTCAAGATTGGCATATTTCAGGTGGAGAAAACCGCTTTGTCGTAAGCCGGCCAACTCCCCTGGGCCACGAATCTTCAAGTCCTCTTCTGCAATCTCAAAGCCATCGTTGGTGCGCTTCAAAACAGAAAGGCGCCGTTTACCATCCTCTGAAATTGTAGGCTCATAAGCCAAAAAACACCAGCTTTGCAATGTGCTTCTTCCAACCCTACCTCTAAGCTGGTGCAAAGCAGAAAGCCCAAACAATTCGGAATGCTCAATCACCATGCAGGTAGCATTGGGCACGTCAATACCAACCTCAACTACGGAAGTCGATACCAGGAAATTAAGTTTTCCGCTTGAAAAATCGTCCAAGGTTTGCAATTTTTCGTCTTCAGGAAGCCTACTGTGAATCAAAGCCCCCTTGAAATTTGGATATTTGACTCTGGACAAAAACTCGTACATGGATTGAACATCCCTAATATCCGAATTTCCCTCATCATCAATTCTGGGATAGACAAAATAAGCTTGATGTCCTCGCTGCAATTCCACACCAACAGCCCTATACATCTCTTCCCGCTTGGCCTCATCTACCAAATAAGTGACAATGGGAAGACGCCCTTTAGGCATGGTTTTAATTGTTGAAACATTCAGGTTTCCAAAAACGGTCAACGCCAACGTTCTAGGAATTGGGGTTGCTGTCATCAATAAAACATCCGGTTGAAGTCCCTTGGCTAGAAGTGCCTCTCGTTGCTCAACTCCAAACCTATGTTGTTCATCAATAATTACATATCTAAGGCTCTTATACTGGACATCCTTTGAAAAAAGTGCATGAGTTCCTATTAAAAGGTCAATATTTCCTGCCGCCAGCTCTTTGAGCAGAGCCTCCCTAGGTTTTCCATGAACTTCTCCATCTAAATAAGCAATCCTTACTCCAAGTTTTTTGAGCAAAGCATCTGCCACCTGAGCATGCTGTCTTGCCAAAAGTTCTGTTGGAGCCATGAAAGCCACTTGATGACCTTGACTAATTACATGAAGAGAGCTTATCCAAGCAACTAGAGTTTTAC
Organism: Coriobacteriaceae bacterium; assembly: GCA_963656005.1. Classification (GTDB taxonomy): domain Bacteria; phylum Spirochaetota; class Spirochaetia; order Sphaerochaetales; family Sphaerochaetaceae; genus UBA9732. Next base: position 27 of record CAVKHB010000050.1, on the reverse strand, counting down.
CAGAGCCAACATCTCCTTGTAAAAGCC
>CAVKHB010000049.1:0-8485 GCA_963656005.1 Coriobacteriaceae bacterium | reverse complement strand
TGTGTGTTTGACAACGCGGAAAGTCTTTCTACTGTAATCAATTAACTTGTATAGGCCAAAGGCAATAAGTCCAAAGAAAAGTACGTTAAAAAGAATGTCCATAATATCGTTTAACGTAGAATTGTTTGTCTTATCTGCCACTTCTATGCCGTGCTCAAGAAGATCTCGTACCAAGCTGTCATAATGGGGATTTGAGGTTTTGTAAGTTGTCCCGTCATAGACATACTCTATATAGGAGTCTGTTAGGGTGACGCTTGCAACTTCTCCATTGTCAACTTGGGAAGTGAATTCTGAATAAGAAATGTAGTTTGAAGGTTTACTTTCTAGGTCTAAAACTCCCAGGAGGTTGAGTGCTAGAAGTGCAACTAGGGCTACAATTATAGCTATGAATACAAACTTAATAATGTTTCTCTTGTTTGCCATGCGTATAATGTAACAATTTTATTGCTAGGTGGACAAGTTTTTCATAGTTTGTTATAGTAGCTGTCGGTTCGCCTCGCTAAGGCAAAGCCTATAAAGCAAAGCTTATAAGGCAAAGCTCAGGGGCAACACTAGATTCAATGGTAATTGGATGCGAAAGGTCGCAGGCCAATGAGAGTAGGAGGAAATTATGGTTACAATTAACGCAACACCCAGAACAGGAGACTTTGGTTCAGCAGGTTCAAGAAGACTTGTTCGTGCAGGTTCTCTCCCAGCAGAGATGTACGGCAAAGATGGAAACATCCACATTGTTCTTAATGCACACGATTTTGAGCTTGATCTCAGAAAGATGGGCATTGGCAGCGAATGTGAGATTGTTCTTGATGGCAAGACCTACAAGTGCATCTTCAAGGCTCTTCAGGAGAATATCATGTATGATACTCTTCTTCATGCCGATTTCCAGATTGTATGATTGTAGTTTTTGGCTTAGGTAACCCTGGAGCCACTTATGAGCACACTCGCCACAATGTGGGGTTTGATGCCGTAAACAAAGCAGCAGCGTTTCTTCACGTCAAGTTGAGGAAACGCTGTTTCCGTTTATACAGAGAAGCAAAGGTCATGGGCTCAGGGCTTGACCACGTCCCAGAAAAAGTCTCATTGGTAGAGCCACTTACATACATGAATAATAGTGGCAATGTGGTCAAATACTTTGATAAGAACGCCACATATGTTGTGGTTTGTGATAATATGGATTTAGCTGTTGGCGGCCTACGAATCAAAAAGGGAGGGGGCGCCTCTGGTCAAAGAGGGCTAAACAGCATTGCCTCCAATCTTGGACGAACCGATTTCATCCGCATCTACATTGGCATAGGACGTCCTTCCCAGGGAGTTGAGGTCATAGACCATGTTCTTCAAAGGGAGCCCGATGCTCCTAAGAAGGAGGCCTTAGACAAGGCTATTGAAGATGCCGCAATGGCAATAGTTAAGTTTATAAATGGAGTGTCCGTGGAGGAGCTGCAACTTGAATACAATAGAAAAGGACTTTTGTGAAAAGCTCTTTAGTCTATGTGATAAACCCACGCAAGGGCTTGTTGTTGCTTTCTCTGGTGGTTGCGATTCTCTTGCCCTTTTAGCCCTTACCGTTAAGTCACTTGGAAAAGAAAAAGTATATCCAGTTTATGTTAATCACAATCTAAGAGACACTGAGGAATTAGAGCAAGAGATAGCCTTAAATAAGGCGAACTGTGAAAAAATTGGGGTTAAGCTTGAGATTTGTACCATTGTTAGAGGTCAGATTCTAGCCTTAGCCAAAGCTCGCTCAGGTGGAGTTGAGGATGCAGCACGCATCTTAAGGTACGAGGCTTTAGAAGAAAAAAGGCTATTACATAATTGTTCCTTTATAGCCACTGCTCACCATAGACAAGACCAAGTTGAGACCATTGCAATGCGCCTTAGCTCCGGTTCTCCTGTCAGTTCCTTAGCAGGCATTGCTCAAAAGGATTGTAAGCGACATTTACTAAGACCTCTTTTGGATTTTGAACGTAAGGATTTGGAAGAATATTTACAAGCACAAGGCTTTTCTTGGAGTACCGATTCTACCAACCAAGATGCCTTTTATGCTAGAAACAAAATGAGAAATGAGATTCTTCCAAGGCTTAGAGAAACATGGCCTGAAGGTGAGAAGGTATTACTTTCTTTAGGTGAAAAGGCTAAGGTTTTGGCTCAACCACAGACGAGTTTTCAGGATAAAATTTCAATTGAAACCTTCAAGACTTTAAATCCAACAAGAAAAACTTTGGCGCTTTTTGACTTGTGGAATGTTGTTTTTTCTCAAGCAGAGATGCCAATGACTTTGGTAATGAGGGTCTGTCAGGCAGTGGAAGAGCAAAAAAATCAAAAGATTTGTGCAAATGGTGCCATTGTTTTGATAAAGGATGGCTTTATAACAATCCAGCCACTTGAAACAGAGAAGTTAGGTACTCAACATAAAGCCCAGCAATTTGAAGTAGAATTTGACCCACATGAAGATCAAAAAATAGTGCTTACAGATAACCCTGAAAATCTAGTTTTTCTAAGTGGAAAATATGCTGCTTCTTACCAAAATGAGAAAAGTTTGAGGCTTAATTGTGAAAAATTTACAGGAAAACCAAGGCTAAGATATGCTAGAATGGGCGATAGTATTAAACTCAAGGGTGGTACTAAAAAGGTACTTAGGCTACTTCAAGATATGAAGATTCCGCAAAATTTGAGATCTTGGGTTCCCGTTTTGGTGGATGATGATGGGCTTTGCGCGGTTTTTGGAAGCTGTTACGGTGGTTTTGATAGAATTTGTGTGAAGTTTCGTTCTTCACTTGCCCCAAACGTTTTTACTCTATATATTGTGCATAAAGGTTAACTTATGGAAGAAAAAGATAAAGATCAGGAAGTTTCTAAAGCTCCTGAAGAAACAAAAAATGAAGAGCCTCAGAATGAAGGCTTAAGCGAAGCAGATAGAACTAAGTCCTATTGGAAAGAAACTCCTTTTGACCAAATGGAGAAGGTTAAACCTACTTCTTTTGCTGGCCTTGATGCTAACAAGCCGGAAGACTCAACAGGCGAGTCTAATGACAAAAAAGCAAAAGAAAAGAAGAAAACTAATCCAGATGACTACTGGAGACCAAAGTACAATGACAAGCCTAGCGGATTCAACAATTCCAATGGCAATGGTGGAAATGGCAACGGTGGCAATAGTGGAAACAAGGGTTACAGGCCTCAAAATGACGGAGAAGGTCCTTTCAGTTCTAGAAAGAACAGAATTGGCCTGATTGTTTTTGCCGTTTTGATTATTATTTTTGCATTTACTCTGTTTAACCAAGGTGCTTCCACCCCAGAGGTTTCCTACAGTAATTTTAAGATTCTCGTAGAGAATGGAAAGGTTAAATCGGCTAACATCAAGAACAGTACAAATATTGAGTTTGTCGCTACTGATGGTGGCACTTACAAGACAAGAATCCCTTACTATGATGAGGAACTGCTCAGCTATTTGGAGCAGTATAATGTGGATGTCAGAGGATCAGATCAGGATGTCTCAATCCTTTCTTTGATTATACAACTCCTTCCGTGGATAATATTTATCGGGTTTACAATCATGCTGCTGAAGCAATCTTCGGGCAGTGGCCAGCTCATGCAATTTGGCAAGAGTCATGCAAAGCAGTATTCCGATAAAGATATCAAGGTAAAGTTCAAAGACGTGGCCGGGCAGAAAGAGGCTAAGTATGAGCTTCAGGAAGTGGTGGAGTTTTTGAAGAATCCAAAGAAGTTTGAGGCCATTGGTGCAAAGATTCCTAAGGGCGTGCTTTTGGTTGGCCCTCCAGGAACAGGTAAGACCCTTCTTGCAAAGGCAGTTGCTGGCGAGGCAGGGGTCTCGTTCTTCCACACAAGTGGTTCAGACTTTGTTGAGATGTTTGTAGGTATGGGAGCTGCCAGAGTTCGTGACCTCTTTGACCAGGGCAGAAAGCATGCTCCATGTATCCTTTTCATTGATGAAATTGACGCAGTAGGCCGTTCTCGTGGAAGTGGTCTTGGTGGCGGGCACGATGAGCGCGAGCAGACCCTCAACCAGATTCTTGTAGAAATGGACGGCTTTGACACGACATCTGGTGTTATTGTGATTGCTGCAACTAATAGAGCCGATGTCCTTGACCCAGCTCTTCTCAGACCTGGCCGTTTTGACAGACAGGTTGCAATTTCCCTTCCTGATATTCAGGAGCGTGAAGATATCTTAAAGATTCATGCTGCAAAGGTTAAGCTTGCCCCAGATGTGGATTTGAGTATCATTGCAAGGGCAACCTCTGGTGCTTCTGGTGCGGATCTTGCCAACTTGGTCAATGAAGCTGCCTTGTATGCAACTAGGGCAAATAGAACCAGCGTAACGCTGAAAGATTTTGAAGAAGCACGGGATAAAATGGTACTTGGCGTTGCCAGAAAGAGCCATGTTATGACGGATGACGATAAGAAGCTAACTGCCTATCACGAGGCAGGCCATGCCCTTTTGTTCTACTATCTTGATGATATTGATCCTCTTTACAAGGTTACCATTATCCCTCACGGTAACGCCGGCGGTGTCACCATGGGGCTTCCAGAAAATGATCAGTCTTACATGAAAAAGAGCACGCTGATGAGCCATATTAAGATGGCAATGGGTGGTTATATTGCTGAGAAGATGATCAACGGGCAAACTTCCACAGGTCCAAGTTCGGACATTAAGCAGGCAACTGAGATTGCTAGAAGAATGGTTACTGAATTTGGTATGAGTAAGTTGGGCTTCATATCCTTGGGTTCTGAAGGCGAGCCTTTGTTCCTTGGTCGTGAGATTACTCAGCATAAGGATTACAGTGAAGAGACTGCTAGAAGAATTGATGAAGAGATTAACGCCATCTTGGATGAATGTATGCAAGATGCAACCAGAATACTTGAAGAAAACAGGGATCAGTTGGATACTCTTGCTAATGAACTGATTGCTAAAGAGACCTTGGATGACAGAGAAGTTAGAGCTCTGCTTGGTTTCGAGCAAATTGGTCCAAAGAATTCCGATATTTCTTAAGGTCCTTGATATTCTTAAGGGGAAGGTATGGTTGACTCGGCACACAAAAGAAATTTTTGCATTATCGCTCACATAGACCATGGAAAATCTACATTGGCCGACCGTTTCATTGAGACGGCTCGGCTGATTACTTCCCGAGGTCCTGCTCAAACTCAAATTCTTGATAACATGGATATTGAAAGAGAGCGTGGCATTACCATTAAGAGTCAGGCTGTTACCATTCCTTATACGGCCAAAAATGGCGAGCTCTATGAGCTGAACTTGGTAGACACTCCGGGGCATGTGGACTTTTCGTATGAAGTTTCGAGAGCCATTAGTTCCTGTGAAGGGGCATTGCTTTTAATCGATGCTTCGCAGGGAGTTGAGGCTCAAACTCTTGCCAATTTGTACATGGCTATGGAGCATAATCTTGAGATTATTCCAGTTATTAACAAAATTGACCTTGCAAGTGCTGACATTGACTCTTGTCTTCAGCAAATTGACCATGATTTGGGTTTAGACCCAGACATGGCTCAAAAGGTATCGGCCAAGACGGGGGAGGGTGTTCCTGCTCTGTACGAGGCTATTGTTCAATACATTCCAGCTCCAGAAGAAGCTAACGATAAACCTCTTAAGGCTTTGATTTTTGATAGCCACTATGACCCCTACCGGGGTGTTATTGTTCATTTCAGAATCTTTGAAGGCTCCGTTTCCGAGGGTCAAGAGATTATGTTTATGAACAGCAAGGCTGTCTACAAGGTTGAGGAAGTTGGAATCTTTCAGCTGGATCTTGTAAGAACAAAGACTCTTAATTCGGGGGATGTTGGTTATTTTATTGCTGGCATTAAGACTATTGCAGATATTAGGGTTGGTGATACGGTAACTTTGGCTTCAAATCCTGCCAGTTCTCCTTGTGAGGGCTTTAAGGATGTTAAGCCTGTTGTTTTCAGCTCTATATATCCAGTAGATACGAACGATTATGAAGAGCTTCAAGATGCTATTGATAGGCTTAAGCTAAATGACGCCTCTTTGGTCTACGAAAAAGACAGCTCAATTGCCCTAGGTCAGGGCTTTAGATGTGGTTTCTTGGGTATGCTTCATCTTGAGGTGGTTCAAGAGAGGATTGAGAGAGAATTTGGGCTTTCAATTGTGCTGACTAGCCCTTCTGTTCGATACCTCATTCACATGAAAAATGGTGAAGTTCTTGAGGTGGATAATCCACTGGAGTATCCAGATCAGGTGAAAATTGATTATGCAGAAGAGCCTTACATAAGGGCGAGCGTCATAACACCATCGGGCTATGTGGGGTCGGTTATTACTCTGTGCATGGAAAAGCGCGGGGTGCAGACGGGCATGAACTATATAGATGAGAAGCGCGTGGAGCTGGTTTATGAGATGCCGCTTGCTGAGGTGCTGTTTGAATTTTATGACCGCCTAAAGTCTATCTCCCGCGGTTATGCGTCCTTTGATTATGAAGTGATTGGGTATAGAAAAACAGATCTCGTGCGTATGGATATCTTGGTAAATGGCGAGCCGTGCGATGCTCTTAGCATGCTGGTGTTTAGAGATAGTGCTGTTGCGCGTGGGCGTCAGGCGTGCGAGAGGTTGCAGGAAGAGATTCCAAGACATCAGTTTAAGATTCCAATTCAGGCGGCCATTGGTGGAAATATCATAGCTCGTGAGACTATCAATGCCTTTAGAAAAGACGTCACTGCAAAGTGTTATGGTGGCGATATCACTCGTAAAAGAAAGCTTTTGGAGAAGCAGAAGGAAGGCAAAAAGCGCATGAAACTGGTTGGAAATGTCGAGATTCCACAAAGCGCTTATCTTGCTGTTTTGAAGAGTAAGGACTCGGATCAAAAGTAGTTGGAGGTCAATATGGATGTCAAAGAGTTTTCGTTTTCAAATGGCGATTATTCGTTTTCCCTTTTGAATCTGGGGTGTGCTTTGACATCTCTCTGTGGCCCTGATAAGGACGGCAAAATTGCAAATGTTTTGCTCCATTATCACAATGCAATTAAGGAACCAGAGACCCTGTTGAATTCGGATGCCTGCCTTGGTTTGACCGTTGGTAGGTTTGCAAATAGAATAAGTGGAGCTTCTTTTTCTTTAGAGGGTAAGACCTATAGTTTTGAGGCAAACAATGGCCCAAATTTGCTACATAGTGGAAAAAACGGCCTCAAACATAGGATTTGGGACATCAGAAAGGAAAGTGATGGTTTTACTTGTTTGATTAAAGTTTCAGAGGCTGACGACGGTTTCCCAGGTGATTTGGATGCTAGGGTGCGGTTCTCACTTTCTGCTGACGGCTTGTTTAGAATCCATTACAGCATTAGCTGCACAGAGGATTGTCCAATCAATTTTACAAATCACGCTTACTTTAATTTAAGTGGTGAAGCTACGGCTTTAGGAGCTAGTGCTGACTTGGGTGCAGCTTCAGGGGCTGGTGCGGCCTCTGGCGCGGGGTGCACAATTTTTGACCACATTGCTCAATTTAATAGCTCCAAGATTCTTGAAGTTGATGACAACTTGATTCCAACTGGTGCTTTTATTCCTGTTGCAGGTACCCCTTGGGACTTCACCAAGGCAAAACCAATTGGGCAAGATTTTGATGCCCCAGAGCTATCTTCTGCTCTTGGCTACGACCACGCCTATATAATTGACAGGCTCCACGGCGTCTCTAGGGGCTTTACCCAGTTTGCAAAGGTCTATGATCCAAAGAGCGGTAGAACACTTGCAGCCTATACAGATCTTCCTGCATTTCATTTTTACACGGGAAATTACTTGCGAGGGCAGGAGGGCTATGTCACGCACGGTGGCTTTTGCCTAGAAACGGAATTTTATCCCGATACTGTTAACAAGCCCAACTTTCCTTCGTGCATCTTGAAAGCTGGGGACTTGTTTGAGAGTACAACGGTTTATCATTTGTATTGAGTCTAATGGAGGGGAGTTTTAAATGAAAGAAGTTAAGGTAATTGGAATAACAGGTGGAAGCGGAAGTGGCAAATCCACCATAGTTCGCAAAATTGGTGAAGTCAGCGAATCTTTCGTGTCAATTGCGCAGGATAGCTACTACAAGAGCGCTTCATTTGTCAACAACGCCAACATCACGGCCTTCAATTTTGACCACCCCGATGCCTTTGATAATGAACTTCTTTGCCAACACATTAGGGATTTAAAGGCAGGCAAGGCCATAGAAATGCCTCAATACGATTTTGTTCATCACTGCAGAAGACAAGAAACCATTCGTGTTGAACCGGCTCCATTGGTAATCTTGGATGGACTTATGATTTTGTACGTTCCAGAAATTCGTGAACTTTTGGACTTGAAAATTTATGTTGATACTCCACACGACATTAGATTTATCAGAAGACTTCAAAGAGATATTTTAGAGCGTGGAAGAACGGTAGAAAGCGTTGTAAAACAATATTTGGAAGTTGTTCGTCCGGGTCATTTTTCCTTCATTGAACCAACAAAAGAATTTGCAGATTTAATTATTCCTGA
>CAVKHB010000048.1:0-8488 GCA_963656005.1 Coriobacteriaceae bacterium | reverse complement strand
CTTCATGCTATTTGGTAACTTTTATCATTGCCGAATGCGTGTCGCTTTTCCTTGTTTTCTTCAGAATCCCCTTGATTCATTGCTACATCACAACCCCACTTGCAGTCAAAACTGCAGAGACTAGATTGTATATAATGATGATTCCTTACTGTACCCTCGCCTTCATGGAAGTTGGCTCAGGAACCCTTAGAGGTCTAAACAAGTCTATGATGTCCACTATCATATCCTTAATTGGATCTGTGGTCTTGAGAATAGTTTGGATTTTAGTAGTCTTCCCCATGCACCAAAGTCTTGAAATTGTTTATCTCTCCTACCCAATCTCATGGACTTTAACTGCTTTATGTCATTTAATTATGTCATTGAAATATAGACGCAAATACATGAAGGAGGCTGAACTTGCAGGAATCGCAGAAGACTGATAAGACGGAGCTTGAAAACTCAAAACCCGTTACAGTACGCCCAATGCTGAACTCAAACGACCAGCTCCTTCATGGGAATATGTCTAAACAGCTCCTAAGACTTTCCCTTCCAACTATGGGCGGCTACATGTTTCAGTCTTTGTACGACATGGTTGACCTCTTTTGGATTGGCTTCATTTCCGCCGATGCCGTTGCCTCAATGACAATTTTTTCCACCATGTTTTGGCTTGTGGATGTCTTTAACGAGATTGTGGGCACCTCCAGCGTCTCCCTCATAAGCCAATATCACGGCAGCGGCAACAAGGAAAAAACCGCCACAGCCTCTGAACGCACCCTCGCCTTCAAATTTATTTGGTCACTAGCCGGCGCACTTTTCATGGCAGCCTTCCTACGCCCCCTTGTAGGCTTCTTCTCAAAAGAGCAAGCAGTCATCACCTACGCTCTAGATTACGGCTACATCCGTGTCTTATTTATCCCGATTTTTTTCTCGTCCTACAGCGTTAATACCATATTCCGATGTACTGGAGATGCAAAAACCCCAATGAAATTGCTAACAATGGCAGCCATTATGAATATGATTTTAGACCCTCTGTTGATGTTTGAAGAAATTCCGCTTGTAACTTCTTTAACTGGCCTTAGAGGTTTTGGAATGGGTATGGCAGGTGCTGCTTGGGCAACGGTAACAGGTCAAACTTTTTCCTTTGTAATTGGTCTTATTATACTTCTCAAAGGCACACCAGATGTGAAAATTTCCTTGAAGCATTTCTTTAAGGCTGACAAGGAAATTGATAAAAAGCTCATAACAATTGGACTTCCAAGTGGAATAAACCTTCTTCTAAGGAATATTTTCAACATTATCTTGATGAAGATTATCTCCACCTATGGAACCGCTGCCGTGGCAATTTTAGGAATTGGAACAAGACTTCAAGGTTTCTGCATGATGCCACAAACAGGCTTTAGCATGGGCAGTGGCGTCATTTTAGGTCATGCCTTAGGGGCTAATATGCCAGAAAGAGCAAAGGAGTGTGTACACAAGTCAAATATTCTTTGTGCTTGCGTTAGTGCAATTCCTGCCTCCTTATTCTTTATTTGTCCATCCTTTCTTTTAAGTCTTTTCTTGGGTGGCGCAACCCCTGATAAGAGTGGCATAGTTTTAATGTATGCCTTTGGAATAAACGTAATTATTTTTGCTTTGATGGTAGGCTTTCACGCAGCCTTCAGCGGAAGTGGACTTAACCGTCCAATCATGTATTCATCCCTTATTGCACAATATTGTTTCCAACTTCCCTATTCTCTTGCAGTTTATCTACTAGGTCTCCCCGTAACAGTGCTTTGGTTTGCTTATACCATTGGAGATCTTGCAAACCTCGTCCTACTTTGGCACTACTATAAGCAGGACAAGTGGATAACTCATAGAGTTTATTAAGTTTTATTAAGCCCTATTTGCAATAAAGCCCATAATTGCTTCAAGCACAGAACCCGAAATAGCTCTTGCTTTGTCTGAGCAAGTTAGATGATCCGTAGTAGCCCCACGAGGGTCTACATCTGCTACCTTAAAGCCAACTGGAACATAAAGCCCAGCATGGAGCATACCTCTAACTTTTCCAGAGATTGTGGTAATAACAGGAACACTTTGGCCTTCTTCTGTATCTACATAGGCCACAATTTGGTTTTCATTAACCAAATCTCCAATCTTTGCAACAGGTCTGAAAATTCCTTTTGCCGTTGTATGCATTACTCTTTCAGCGCCAAAACCTCCAATAATTCCTGGAACTCCAGTATTTGGAGCAGCAAAACCTTGGCGAATTAGAACTCCAAGTCTGTGTCCTCTTTGGGTCTCAACTACCACATCAACATCCTTTCCAGCTTCAAAACCTGGACCAAGGGCCACCGTAAAGGGAGCCATGTCCTTGTTGGTTCCAAGGTTTTTCTTTGCAAGTATTGCATCAACTAGAGCAACGGGATTAAGGGTATTAAGAATTTCACAAGTTGGATCAACTATAACTGGAACTTCCCCTGCATCAAGAACATGTAAGGCCTCTGGAATTTCACACTTTCGTGCCATAATACCTTCTACTTCAGTAGTGCCATCAAACATGGCTGTTGCAAAAGAAACGGTGGACCTAATTACCGTTGGTTGAGCTACTTCAAGATGCACAACATTAAAACCAGCCTTATGAAGTCTAATTCCAACGGCAGTTGCCAAATCTCCAGCGCCCCTGATTACAACAAGTCTTTCTCTCCAAAAGGCTGCAGGTTGAGCACTCTTATTATGAAACACTGACATAACTTCGGCAGCGGCAGAGACGGCAATTTCTTGGGGGGTTTGAGCTCCAATCTCAAGACCAAGTGGACATCTTATTCTGCGGTCTGCAAAGCTCTTTTTTTTTCTTGAAGACAAAATTCCAATGTAGGGAGTCTCTGTTGCTTGAACCGTTTCCAATAAGGAGGAAACGTCAACTGGATTAGAGAAGATAACGGCGGTTTTATCGTCAATAAGATGGCTTATTTCTTCATTGTTATCTGTTTTTTTCACCAGTGTTGCCCATAATGGGACATCAAATTGCCTATCATCAACAAAGTAAGTCTCAAAGTCTAATCTGTGAAATTCTTCTGCTAAAGCCTGCGCAACGTGTCCTGAACCAACAACTAAAACCCTACGTCTTTTAATTGGAATATCTATGAAAATCTCTGCCATACCAGTCTCCCTCACTTTTAGCAAATGCTTACCACCCTTAGCCTTTTTTATACTTTCAAGTGCAAGTTGGATTGCATTGCGCTCCATTTCTCCACCACCAATTGTTCCATTTATTTCCCCATTAGCAAAAACCACCATTCTTCCATCCCTTCTAGGAACTCTGCCTTGCGTGGAAATTAGGGTTACAACTGCAAAGGGTTTATTTTTGCTTTCTGCCGTTGCAATTTGTTCAAAAAGTTTCATATAACTTCCCCTCTCTTGCAGATGCTGCATAGCATTTTACATCTTTTGGAATATTCAAAAATTTCAACAACTTACCATCATAGCCTTGGTCACAACCGTTGAACAAAATTGCCCTGTTGTTTACTTTAGAGCCTTTAAGTAGCCCCTCTTCGTTGGAAATATACCAATCCAAATAGCTTTTATCTATTGTTTTTTCTGGTGTGGGCCCAAAGGCTACTTCTGTTGTGCTTTTTCCTATTGCCCAAGTTCCTATTAGGCTTATTGTTGCTGTAGTTAAGGGATGAATTTGAGGATCTCTTTGTGTATGAATCTTTATGGGAAGGTTCCTAGAACCATCGGCCTCAGAGATTATGATGTCGTAAAGTGGATATAACTGGGTGAGTATTGCAAAATCTGGGGAGCGCCATTTTTTGTCGTCTTCCCCTTGGTGGGCATAAAAGACAACTTGGGCGGGCGATGGTTTGTGCTTTAAGATTTCTTCGTTGTTAAAGATAACGTCCTGACCGTAATCCAAAAGGTAGGGAGAAGAGACCTTGGTGGTTGTGGTTATTAGGACTTTCTTTCCGCCATCTTTAAGATGTCTTGCAAGTCCAATCATGGTTGTGGTCTTTCCACCTCCGCCAGTTATGGAGATAAAAGCTCGTGCTGAGCCAATGAGGTCTTCTTCTAATGTGGCGTAAAGATTTGTGAAAGATACCATACGTTAATGATACTCTAAAAGTGGTTTTTGCAAAAGAACAGAATTCTACTTGAACCGTTATCTTTTGAAAAGTATAATGAGTGGACACACGTAGTTGGAGCAGAGCATGAAGAATAGGACAAAGATATTAATTTTGGCTATTGTTTTTGTCGTATTTGCTGTTGTTTCAATGGGTATTGGCAGGTATCCTATATCGCCAATAAGGGTTGTGAAAACTTTGTTTGGAGGAGGAAACGCACAAGAAAGTGCTGTTGTAATCAAGATTAGGCTACCGCGCATTATTGCTGCTACTTTAATTGGTGCAGGTCTTGCGCTTTCTGGGCAAACGATGCAGATGATTTTTAGAAATCCTCTTGTGTCGCCAGATGTGCTTGGCACGAGTACTGCTGCAGGTTTTGGGGCTTCGATTTCACTTCTTATTGGGGTTTCTACTGCTGCTGTTACTATTAATGCTTTTATTTTTGGAATAGCCTCGGTTGCTCTAGTTTGGGCTATTAGCTCAAGAGTTAGGGGCGAACAAACAATGGCGCTGATTCTAATTGGGATGGTGGTTTCATCGCTGTTTTCTGCGGGAACCAGTTTTGTGAAACTTATTGCAGACCCCAATAATATTTTGCCAGCCATAACCTATTTTCTCATGGGCTCACTTGCTGGATGTAATTTTCAAGACTTACAGGTCATTACGATACCTATGGTATTCTCCTTTGCAATCTTACTACTGGTATCGTGGAAACTTAACATCCTTTCATTATCGGAAGATGAAGCAAGGAGCCTAGGAGTGAATACAAAGCGTCTTAGGGCAGTTGCAATTGGAGCAAGTGCCCTAATGACAGCTAGTGCTGTGGCTGTTTCAGGTCAAATTGGTTGGATTGGTTTGATTATTCCTCACATTGCAAGAAAGATTGTGGGAGCAAATACAACCTACTCTATTCCTGCTTCAATGTTCTTGGGTGCTTCTTTTTTAATTGCCGTTGATAATGTTTCAAGAACTGCTACAACGGCAGAAATACCCATTGGTATTCTAACTGCCTTCATTGGTGCTCCGTTCTTCCTCTATCTCATACTAAAGGAGACACGCCATGAAGCTTGAGGTTAAGAACGTCTCCTTTGCATATCATTCTAAAGCTGTTGGTGCAAAAGAAGAGCGTGGACCGTTGGTTCTAAATGATGTTTCTTTTACCCTAGAAGAAGGTGAAATGGTGGCCTTTTTAGGTAAGAACGGGGCTGGAAAAACTACATTACTTAGAATAATTCCAGGGTTTTTGAGTCCAATTTCCGGTGATGTTTTGATTGATGGAAATTCTGTACGTTCCATGTCTTTGAAAACTAAAGCTAAAACCATAGCGTACATTCCTCAATTTTCTCATACAGCATTTGCTTATACCGTAAGGGAATCGGTCTTGATGGGGAGGTCTCCCTATATTTCTACTTTTAGCAAGCCCACAAAAGAGGATGAAAAGCTAGCTGAAAGCGTCATGGAAGAATTGGGGGTTCTTAATCTAGAAAATAGACCTACAAACGAGATTTCTGGTGGGGAAAGACAGTTGGTTCTTATTGCTAGAGCCTTAATGCAAAATGCTAAGCTTCTTATTTTAGATGAGCCTACTTCTTTCCTTGATTATTCCAACCAGCTTTTGGTGCTTGAGAAGGCTATTGAACTGACGCATAAGGGTTACTGTTGCCTTTATTCAACGCATAATCCAGATCTTGCACTTTGCTACTCTTCAAGGGTTCTTGCAATGAAGGATGGACAGGTGGCTTTCTCTGTTAGACCTGAGCAGCTTGAAAATAGTGATGCATTATCTTCAATCTATGGGAGAAAATTAGGTGTTGAAAAAGCCTCAAACGGGAGACTGATATGTATTCCGCTTTAGAGGTTAACTGTAAAGAGATGTCCATAAAAATAGAGATTTAAAAATTCTCAACAGGAGGAGAAAATGAGAAAAACATTTGTTAAAGGCATTTTGAGCCTTGTCATGGTGCTTTTAGTCGTATTTAGTGTTTCTGCTCAGTCTGTTTCAGAGGCAAAAGATGCAGCAACAACACAAATTTTTGTAGATGACCTTGGTAGAGAAGTTGAGCTGCCTATTGATATTCAGAGGATTGCTCCATCAGGATCAAATGCACAGGTTATCGTTTACCAAATCTGTCCAGAAAAGCTTTGTGGTCTTTGTTCCACTCTTTCTGCTAAAGAAAAGGAAATATATCTCGATTCTCTAGCAGACCTTCCAGCTTTTGGCACACTCTATGGAAAGAAAAAGAACCTTAACAAGGAAACTGTCATCATGGCAAACCCAGATGTCTTCATTGATGTAGGCGATATCAAGGGCTCTGTTGAATCAATGGCCGCTGAACTTGATCAGGTTCAAGAAGACATTGGAGTTCCAGTAATTTTCTTTGAAGCTAATATCTACAACTACGACACAGTTTTTGAGAAATTAGGTGCCCTTCTTGGCTATGCAGAGAGAGGCAAACAACTTGCTGCCTATGCAAAACAGGCTCGTGAATTTGCTCTTGAAAATCCAAGAGATGGCAAGACTGTTTACTTCACAAGTTCAGCTGATGGACTTGAGGCCTATCTTGCAGAAAAGAGCCACAGTGAAGCTATTGCTGTTGCTGGTGGGAAGAACGTTGTAACCTCAAAGATTGCTCAAAGCAATGGTACTGTTTCTCTTGAGACTCTCTATACTCTCAACCCAGAAATCATTCTTTGTTCAGAAGATGGATACAAAACAATAACAACTTCTTCAGAATGGGCAAACTTGGATGCTGTCAAAAACGGTCAGGTCTATAAAGTTCCTAACCTTCCACACGGTTTTGTTACTGGCCCACCTTGCTCAAATAGAATCATTGGTCTTTACTGGCTCACCTATATCATGTATCCAGAAAGAAATGTTGACATTGTTGCTAAAACAATTGAGTTTTACTCTTTGTTCTATCATTGCGAGATAACAGAAGCTCAAGCAAAGGAAATTCTTTATTTAAACTAATTTTTGATAACTTGAGTTAAAAAATTAAGGCTGTGAAAATCACAGCCTTTTTTCTGTTTGCTCAGTGTTTTTTGCGTTTTGTCAAAGCAATAAATAGTGCAAATACAATTAAAACTCCAAGTGCTGCTGACCAAATCTTTTCATTTGGAAGGAAAGAAACTGTACCATCTAAGTTTGTTATGTATTGGGCATCCCGCAACACATAACTTCCAAGGGCTGGCCCTATAACTCCAGGAATAAGAACTTGCCCTATAATGCGAGAACCTTGGAATTGACCAGAACGGCCTTGTGGAATTTGATCACGAATTCTGGCACCAAAGGTGGACATCCCCATCAAATAACCACTCATCATAAAAAGTGAACCAACAAAGACTATGGCGGTCAATTTAGATAGGTACAACATAATATAGCCAATCATTAAAGTAAGAAGGACAAGGACAACACTTTTATCGTAGCCTATCTTGTCGTATAGCTTGCCAAAGAAAACTGTAACAACAGCTGCAACTATTATTGCAGGAGCCATAATTAAAACGTAGTTGGCAAGGGCAAGGGTTTTCTCATAGTAGATTATCAAGTATGGCATGAAGACTTGAATTGAAATTCCAAAGAGTGCAAAGGCAAGCAACGAGATGTAAAGTGTTTTATTCTCTTTGATAATTGATGGCCTAAAACTGTAGATAAGTGTTGAAAAATAAGGCTCTTCTACCCTTTTTAGCCCTTGTTTTTCATCAATTAAGAATAATCCTAAAATTCCAATGATAACTGTTCCAGCCCCTATCAGGTAATAAATTGTAACCCAACTGGAATGTTGGTCTAGGTCAAAGCTCATAAAGCCACCAAAGACTATGAGAATTGAAATTAAAGGCATCATGGAGTTTATTCCCTCAATTTTGCCTCTATTTGTGCTATCCCCTCTATCTGTCAGCCAAGCGTTGTAAGCAGCATCATTTGCAGTTGAACCAAAGAAGGTCATAACGCAATCCATGACAATTGTAAGAGTTACAGATTTAATATAGGCAAAACTGATAATTGAAAGTCCCCAGATAATATAGCCAAAACTCATGAAGGCTTTGCGCCTTCCAAGTTTGTCTGATAGTGCGCCCATCACTATTGTGGTTAAGGCTGCAACAACGGCACTTGCCATAACCATGTTAGAAATATCGGCAGCAGATGCGTTGAACATTTTGTAGATAAACACGTTGAAATACATGTTTTCTACAACCCATGCAATTTGGCCCATTAGGCCTAGGACGAGCATTGAAATCCAAAACCGCCCGCCAAGTTTTGTACTGGTATTTATTTTTTTGTCCATGAGAAGCATTATACTACAAAATAAGCCCTCAGTTTCAGAATATTATCTAAAACCAAGGGCTCTAAGTTTTATGCTTATTATTTAGTTAAAAAAGGGATGCCAAAGACTTGATAAGCAGTGTAGTCA
>CAVKHB010000047.1:0-8499 GCA_963656005.1 Coriobacteriaceae bacterium | reverse complement strand
GTATTACTAAGGATGGAACTGTATATGATGATTGGTTCTTGCCTAGTAAAGACGAACTTAAACTCATGTATGTGAACCTTTACAAACAAGGCTTGGGCTCTTTTGCCACCACCGACGACTACTTCTGGTCGAGTTCTGAGGGCAGCAACGATAACGCGTGGTTACAGTACTTCGGCAGTGGCAATCAGGACAGCACCAATAGGTACGACAATAGCTATGTACGTCCTGTGAGGGCTTTTAAATGATTTAACTTTTTAACAATAGGCTCTCTACTTAGGTGGAGGGCTTTTTTAGGTCACCTTCGGGTGGCCTTTCGTTTTTATGTTCAATTGGCTTTTAGCTTGCCAGATGAGGGCTAAAAGGCTAAGTAGAAAGGCCCTAAAATCAGCCCCTAGTCGGCATTAAAGATGTTTTAACACTTAACCAAAGGTGCATTAACACATAAATGTAACATATTTCCGCAGTTGTGCGGAAATATGTTACATTTATGTCACAAACGAAGCAAATTTTGCAAAAAGTGACATCAAAGCCAAAAAATCGCATCAAGAGAAGGAAATAGCCGTGAAATTGGTGAAGGGTCTCTATTAATTAGGCGCTCTATTAATTAGAGGCTCTATCAATTATCATGTGAGACCACCACGACAATTTTGTCCTTCTTCTCAATTAGCTCTTCTATAAAGCTATCCAATTTGGCTTTAGTCTCCACGTCTAGGCCTGCATGAAGCTCGTCAATTAAGATAACGGAGGCGGATTTACTAAGAGCTATTAGTTTTGCAAAAAGGAGTTTCTTGCGCTGCCCGCCAGAGAGGGACTCTCCGTTATCGGTAATTGGGCTAGAAATATCTTCAATTCCAACGTAGTTCAAAATTGGTTTTGCCTGTGCTACTCCAAAGTCCGCACCTAATATAGGTTTTACCACTTCAAAAAGATAAGCAATTGGAGTTTCGTTCAAAAGAACCTCATCTTGGCCAATATACAGAATATTCTTATGAAGACTTTCAAGCTTAACAGAATTAATATCTATATCGTTTAGCAAAACACTACCACTTTGCGCCCTGTAGAAACCACGCAGGAGCTTGAGAATTGTAGACTTCCCACTGCCATTTTCACCCTTCAAAAAGAGGTGGTCGCCAGAATTCAAAGTCAGTGAGTAGTCTGTAAGCACATAATCGTTTTTATCATATCCAAAACAAACATCTTCAAAGCGAACAGAGTTTATTCCATCCAGCTCAACATCTCTTAATGGGGTCTTTAGCTTCAAGATTTCATCCACATTCTTGAAACAAATTTCGCTTTTAATTATTTGTTGCAACAAACCTTCAATCTTTTCTGCCTGTTTCATGGTCAATGAGAAGATGAAAACGTAAAACGCATAGTTTGGAATACTTCTTCCAGCAAGAGGAATTGACACCAACACGGAAAGAAGGATTTCAACCACTAAATTAAAATTATTTGTCATTCCAGAAAAGAGATATACTTTTTTGTCTTCACGCTTTGAGGTCTCAATAAAATTACCAATAGCCGCACTGAATTTGCGCTCGTAATAGTCTCCCTCACTATTTGTCTTCGCAGATAGCAAAGTCTGCGCAAACTGATTTGTCAGCTCATGAAGACCCTTCAGCTTCACATTTGTTTGACTACTGGCCTTGTAGATTGCCCTCCGCGACAACATGGAAATAGCAATCCCCGCACAAACCGATATCAGCAGATATCCGGCAATGTAGGCGCTACCCATTAAAGATAGTACTAGGGTTCCCACAATTATCAAGACCGATGCCATTAACATTGGAAAATGATGGCCTATAACGCGAAAGACTTCTAAACTATCGGCATATAAAGTGTGACTTAGGACATTGTTTCCTTTTTCGTCTGCAAATGACATGGGGCATTGCAACAGCTGACTACAGAGATTGCGTTCCAAGTCTTTGAGAAAGAGGCCACCAAAGGCGTCCAAGGAGATGTAAAGTGCAATTGTGGTAGCAATGGAGAGAACTATGCATATTGCAATTAGTGAACCAATTGCAAGGAGAGTTGCGGTTGTGGCATTGGTCATGGCTTGTAGAAGCCATTTTAGAAGGACAGGAATCATTACGCTTAGGCTGGCGCAAAGTAGAGCCAACAGAGTAGAAATGAAGAATTTAACTTTGTAGCGTGATGCTACTTGTCTAAAGTAGTGGAGTTGTAGTCTCATATGTTTTCCTTGCCATTGAACAGCTTATAGTTTAACTGTTCTTATCTGATTCTGTCAAAAGCAAAGATTCATGAAGGCTATCTTACAAAAACCTCTCTAAACCAGCTGGAAAAAGAAGAAAGAGGATAATTATTTGCTGTGTAATGAGTTAGGATAGTTATTGACAACCTTTCGGGGGGCTATACTAGATAACCGCAAGTCTTGCCTTGCAAAGGATAATTCTATGAAGAAAACTCTTATTGTTTTGATGGTGGCATTGTTTGCTACAATGCTTATTGTTTCGTGTAAAAATGACGCAGAACCTGTAACCATTAATATCAAATACGATGTTAATGACGGTGCACCTGCTACAGAAGGAACATATCCTGCTACTGCAACGACCGGAGATATAATCACTCCTACAGCACCTACAAGAGGTGGTGGAAGTTCCACTGTAATTGATTATGATGATGGTTCTTTTATTTACGCTTCAGCTACTTTAACAACAACTTACATTTTTAAAGGCTGGAAGGTTAAAGGCTCAGATGATTCTACTGCTGCGGCTTCTTATACCGCAGAAAGAAAAGATGTCACACTTGTTGCAGTCTGGGAACCTAAGCAAACAATTTCAGATGCTAAAGGTATAAGACTTAGTAGCAAAGTCACCGCTGGCAAAAGGGTAGTATTTGGCAAATACAACGATGGATATAACGATAACGGTATCGAATGGACAGTGCTTACTGTTGATAAAACAAGTAATAAGGCACTGCTTCTTTCTTCATACCTTATTGGTGATTCTAAGGCGCAGTGTTCTGGTTCTGAATATTCTTGGAGCACATCACCTATCAAGTCTTGGTTCGGTGGAAGCTTTATTTCTGACTGTGGCCTCAGCGAGGTTAAAATGGTACCCCATACAGATTCTTCAGTAGGCACAGTGTTTCTTTTGTCAGTAGATGATGTGAATAATTATGGTGGCGAAATCAGTTATTACCCCGGTTGGTGGTGGCTTCGTGACAATGACCCATCTAATAAGGTTAATTGCAGAATAGTCAATCACAACGGGAGTCAATCTTATTCCGATGCAACTTATTATAGTGGAGTACGTCCAGCATTCTGGATCAGCCTCTAGTCGGTATCAAAGGTGCATTAACACATAAAGTTAACATATTTCCGCAGTTGTGCGGAAATATGTTACATTTATGTCACAAACGAAGCAATTTTTGCAAAAAGTGACATCAAAGCCAAAAAATCGTATCAATTGATATGAGGAAAAAAAGGTAACACTTTTATGTGTCTGAACCGCGTTATGGCATCAGAGAATACATCTCTAAACACTCAGGTCTTTAGCAGCATGTCTCCATCTTTGATGTAGCCTTTTTTTCTCATGAACTCGGAGATTAAAAGAGAAAGAACCGCTGGCAGAAAAAAGTGTACAATTGCAATTTGCCATAAGCTGGATGTTCCCATCACAGCAACAGCATTAAATTGACCAACAAGGCCACTTGTTCCCATTCCTGCACCTGCTGCGTTATTTGTCATCTTAAAAACACAGGTTGAAATTGGGCCAACAATCATTGACGTAAGCGTTGGTGGAATCCAAATTTTCCAATTCTTCCATATGTTGGGAATTTGAAGCATTGAAGTTCCCAAGCCTTGGCTTATAAGTCCACCAATTTTGTTTTCCCTATAGCTTGATACAGCAAAACCAATCATTTGACAACAACAGCCAGCACAAGCCGCACCTGCGGCAAGCCCATCAAGACCCAAAGAGATGCAAATAGCTGCCGAGGAAATTGGAAGTGTTAGAATCATGCCTACAACTGCTGAAACTAAAATACCCATAGGCAATGGGTAAAGAGTAGTAAGCTTATTTACAAAGGCTCCCAATGCATTCATAAGAGCACTAACAACAGGGGAGACAAAGGTTCCAATCAAGGAACCCACAATTATTGTAAAAAATGGGACAAGAATAATGTCCACACGTGTTTTGCCTTTTATGAATTTTCCAGCGTAGGCTCCAGCAATGGCTGCAATACAGGCTCCCAAAGGCTCTCCAGTTACCAGTTTCAAAAACGTTGCATTGTCACCTAAAACTATAGTTCCAGCACCAACGGCGCCACACACAGCACAGGCAAAAATAGCTAAATTAGGAGCTCCAATAGAAAGTCCAACACCAATTCCAATGGCCGGGCCTGTTAGATATTGCGCAATTTGGCCAAAGTTCTCAATAAGCGAAATACCAAGATAGTGTCCAATTTGCTTGATTATCAGGCCGATAATCAAAGAAGAAAACAACCCTTGTGCCATTCCATTAAGGATGTTGACAATAATTTCCCCAACGCGACTACTTTTACTTTCGTTCACCATATAAGACCTCAGAAAATTTTTATTGGAATTTGGATGACAGAACAGCTTGTAAGAGTCGTATCTTAAAAGAAGGCCTCCAGTTAGACCACTTAGAGTTAATCATAATTGAGATGTTTTGGTCAATAAGCACTTGAAATCAGCACTCGCGACAAGTACTCACCATCAGCACTCGCGATAAGCACTCACCATCAGCACTCGCGGCAAGCACTAATAAGTACTTGCCACAAGCACTTGCAATCACTTAGCTTATGCGGCTTTCAAGCTGGGCAAGGAGGTCTGCAAACTTCTTGGTAGCAGCTTCAACGGGCGCCTGAGTTGACATATCCACGCCAGCGGCCTTAAGGCTCTGGATTGGGAATTTGGAGCCACCGGACTTGAGGAAGCCAAGATAATCCTCCAGCTCTTGCTTTCCGCCATTGAGAACTCTCTCGGACAACGCAATAGAGGCCGATATCCCTGTGGAGTACTTGTACACATAATAAGCATTATAGAAGTGAGGAATTCTGAGTCCTTCAAGGTCAGAGTTATCCTCAAACACCATGGCTGGCCCAAAGTAGGCTTCAAGTAAGCCCTTGTAAGTCTTACGAAGTGAATCAACAGTAAGAGGCTCGCCGTTTTCCTGTTGAGTGTGGGTAAGAAGCTCAAACTCAGCGAACATAGTCTGTCTGAAGAGAGTAGCGATAATATCATCTACCTGTTTGGCTATAATGTAGGTTTTCATCTCTTCGGAATCGGCATGATCAATTAAGTACTTGGCAACCAATTGCTCGTTGAAGGTTGACGCTACCTCGGCCTCGAATATTGTGTAGTCGTAGCAGGAGTAGGGGTTGTTGCGCTTTGAGTAGTAGCTATGCATGCTGTGACCACCCTCATGTGCTAGGGTGAAGACATCGCCCAAGACATCTTCTTTATAGTTTAGAAGGATGTAGGGATCTCCAATGAAGCCACCACTGGAGAAGGCGCCACTTCTCTTGCCCTTGTTTTCATATCTATCGACCCAGCGATCTTTTGTGATGCCACTGTAGATAACATCCACGTAGTCCTTTCCAAGTGGGGCGAGGGCTTCCTTAACAATTTGGGCTGCTTCTTCGTAGGTCTTGTGAGTTTTGATGGAACTTACAAGAGGTACGTAGACATCATAGTGTCTGAGTTCGTCTACGCCTAAAACCTTCTTTCTGAGCTCGTAATATCGGTGAAGGGCAGGGAATGCCTTATGAACTGCTTCAATTAGGCCGGTATAGACGCTTTTTGGGACATCGTCTCCAAAAAGAGCTGCATCCAGAGCCGTGTCAAATCCTCTGACCTTGGCGCTGAAAATATCCTGCTTAACAGAACCTGCATACAACGTTGCAATGGTTTGCTCGTGGCCTTGATATGTACCATAGAACTTCTCATAGGCCTTCTTTCTGACATTTCTGTCTGGATTTTGCATGAAGATAGACCAAGTGCTTTGGGACAGAGGCATACCATCAATTTCACCAAAGTTCATGTCAACATTGGTCAGTACCCCAAAGGCTTTCTGTGGAGTCTCCATCAGCTCTGACTGTTTAGCCAAAAGCTCTTCTTCCTTCTGAGAGAGTGTGTGCTCTTTCTGTCTTAAAGTCTTCTTCAAGTAGATTCTATAGTCGTCAAAATCCTTAGCCTCAATCCACTTTGGCAAATTGGCAATTGTAAGCAATTCAGGTGTCATGTAGCTTGTTGCTGCCGCAAAATTTGTATAGGTTTGAGAGATAATGCCAATCATTTTCTGGTTTTCTGCATCGCTTGCATCAGCCGAATAATTGAGAGATGCATATACGTAAAGTTTTTCTGCAACTATAGATACATCACAAACCCACTTTAAAGCCTCAAGTAAAACAGCAGGACTTTCACCTAGCTTTCCACAATACTTTCCAGCTTCATTAATTGCATCTTGCAATACTTTTAAATCTGCATCCCAATCTGCACGGGTCGCATATAGTTTAGTCAAATCCCATGTGTCTTCAATTTTGACATCTTTTCTAGCGGGAATATTTGCCATAACTGCCTCCTGTAATTGTAAGTAGGATAAAGCATTTGGCAAAACAGTACAATAACTACTCTTCCAGAAGATCTCCAAAGATCTGCTCTTCAAATTCCTCCACTTCTTCCACGCCAAAAGCCTTAAATGGGCTAAACCTAGGTAGACTATCCACCACGTCAGCGTTTTCTATCAACGCCACTAAACCCCGCCTATCGCTCACCACGGACAATTCTTCTGTCCCGATAGCTTTAAGAACATTTTTCACCAGATAAATAGTTGACGATATTGTTCCAGTGGGCACATTTAGCACTTTGCCAATAATTTGATAATTAAGTTTTTTGCGAAGCATCTCAATCTTGAGATTCACATCATTATTCTTGTCTATGTAGTACTGTTCCTTTTTCTGCAGTAACTTCAACTTTGTACTTTCACAAACTTGCTCTAACTCCAATTGGGTATACAGTAAATGCGACCAGTTTCTATTTCTCATCTCTAGGTATTTTTTCCTTCTTGTTACCGTATCCATATTTGTTTGATCAACAATTCTATTGGATAGAATGAGCGTTTGTCTTATGTTGATATTGAAGTTTTTACAAATTCTTTCAATGGTTTTAGACTCTAAAAAGGGCATTATGCTCAAAGCATAAATGAATAATCTCTTCTGAAACGATGGCCTCTTTTGGCATATATACCTTAAAACTTTGACTATTCTCTCACTTTCAGGGCTATTTTGCTTGTCTATCACAGTAGTCCAATCGTTATCCTTAGCTTTGGCCTGATCTTCCAAATAGGCATGTTTTGCAAGGGCAAAATCCATTTTTTCTGTTTTGATTTTCTTGGATAAATAATTTAAAGCTCTAAAGGATGCTACCCGTATTAGGTATGGCTCAAAGCACATCTTTTGGGGATTAAAACTTAGCAATATTGGTTTAAGTCTCTCTTCTAGGTAAAGAATGAAACCAGATAACTCTTCTTCAGTAATCAGGTTTCTAATCTTTGGTGCCATATAAACAATTACAAGGCACTGACTCTTGATGGACTCGTACAATTTTTTCATGTACCAAGTTTCCAGCTCATGTTTTTCACTCAACCTTTGAAAGTTCATGATTGATCTAGACAACTGATCTAGCTGATTCCCTCTTTTACTCATGTTTGACCCCTCAGACAAATTTTCATCAACTCATTAAACAACCACCATCCTTCAGCTACCTCTTAGAGGTGCCTTATCAGGCTAACACGGGTTTTTCATATTTGAAAGGGTTTAGAGTTGCTTTATTCTGCAAAAAGATAAATTTTTTCCAGAAATTAACTTAAAAGATGAAAGATTGTGGTTCGTAATTGACCAACTATCTAGATTAAATAAGGACTCCCCAGAACAAAATACCTAAGGCAGCGGAGAAGATAATCATTAATATCGGGCTAGGAGAGTGGTGGGCAAGGCGGGTATAAAGTCCGTGCACAAAAAGAAGTATGGCCAATATGGTGATGGAGCGGAAATCGGCTTGGGAGGGGAAGAGCGTTTCTAGAGCCAGTATGAGAGCGGTGGCGAGAATCAGCGCTATGGTGCAGGGACGTACCGCTTCAAGGATGGCCTCAACTGCCGGATTTTTGATTAAGTTCTTAAGTACAATAGAGATAAGTAGGATGATTATGAAGGCAGGTAGAATGACGCCCAACGTGGCAACCAAGGCTCCAAGTAGACCAGCTTGAGATGCTCCCACAAAAGTGGCCATGTTGACCGCAAGAGGTCCCGGGGTGGATTCGGAAACGGCAATGAAACTGATGAATTGGCTTTCAGTCAACCAGCCGTTGGCAAGTACCGTGTCACGTACAATTGAAATCATGCCATATCCGCCACCAAAGGACACAGCGCCAATGACCAAGAAGGAGAAAAATAGCTTGAGCAAAATCATTTTGCCTCCTTGACGCGCTTGATGGCGTAACCTGTCAGCCCCAAGAC
>CAVKHB010000046.1:0-8517 GCA_963656005.1 Coriobacteriaceae bacterium | reverse complement strand
CGCATCCTTGTCTACTTGGCAGGCCCTTTTTTCAATATGCTCTTTGCCTTCCTTTGCTACACAATCTTGCTTTCTATCAACACGGTGCAGCCCTCTTCACTACCTAAAATTGTACTGATATCGGACTATCCTAGCCTGTATGGAGTTGAAGAATGTGCAGCCCACGTGGCGGGAATGAAGACAGGAGATGTGGTGCTAAGTGTGGATGGCACGAGCGTTGCAACCTATGAAGAGCTTCAAAGCCTGTTAGCACAGAAGAAAGACCAAGAAGTCATCACCATTGAAGCAGAAAGTGGCACATATCAGGTATCGCCAATTGATGGGATGTTTGGAATTCTACCCTTCAAAGAGCCTATTGTGGGCTATGTGGATTCCGATACCCCTGAAAAAAAGGCTGGATTAAAGGCCGGAGATAGAATTGTAAGTGTAAATGGTCATACCGTTACTAACATGTTTGACTTACTTGTAGACTCTACAGCTAACACCTATTTATCTTTTGTCGTGCAACGTGGCAACGAGTTTATTGAGCTTGGTTTTGATAACCCCACATCTACGCTGAATTTTACTTTGTTGCAACAAACAATAACGGTACCGGGAATGAATTTCTTTAAAGCCTTGAAGGTGTCGGGGCAAGAGTGTTTTTCAAATTTTGCACAATCAATCGTGTCACTTTCAAAAGTCATTAGAGGAAAGGCTCAAGCACATGAAACGATAGGAGGAACGCTGGCAGCTTCCGAGAGCATGGGAATGCTCACGACAAAAGGCTTTTCAGCTGGCTTCAATAGTGGAATCCGTATTGTACTTTATCTACTTGCAAGTGTTAGCATTTCTTTGTGTGTAGCAAATTTATTGCCAATTCCTGCCCTAGACGGAGGCCTAGTGCTTCTAAGTATTGCAGAGCTTATCACAGGGCACACCTTTAACCCAAAGCTTTATCTTGCAATGCAAATTTTAGGAATACTATTTATTGTTGCAATTTTTGTCTTGTTGACGTTCTTCTAAACTTCTAGAATTTTTCAATCTCTCTGAACGTCATGTAATCAGCCAAGAAATGAAGATTAAAAGCACCAGTTCTACCATTTCTCTGCTTAGCAATAATAATCTTGAGTTTTTTAGGCTTGGTAGTTGGAGCATTAGATGAGGTTCTGTCATCAGAGTCTTCATCTTCAGATTCTTCAGCATCAGCCTCTTCGTATTGCTCAATCTTGCCTTCTTCATTTATACGCTTAGAGGGGTCATCCAGGAGGATAACAAGATCAGCGTCCTGCTCAATAGAACCTGAGTCTCGTAAATCGGCAAGCATTGGAGGTCTATCTTTACCGCCCTCTCTATTGACCTGTGCAAGGCAAATAATAGGAATCTCCAACTCTCTAGCAAGGCTCTTAAGAGATCTTGAAATAATAGAAACCTGCTCGTGTCTTGGCATATTTGCAGGCCCCTGAAGATCTATTAAGCCGATATAATCAATGAAGATAGCCTGAATATTCTTCTCTCGCTTCATCCGTCTTGCCTGAGATCTAATTTCCATTAAACTAATGTTAGGAGTGTCCTGAATAAGGAAATTCTTACACTTATCGTACAGAGGCTCAACAACATTCATCATTCGGTCTTTAACTTCTGTAGTTAGTTTTCCATTTCTCAAAGCCGTATTATTAATCTGCGCCCTATTGGAAAGAACACGTTCCATTAAAGAAGGTCCAGACATTTCCAACGAGAAGAAAGCTACAGGAATATTGTCATTGAAAGCCATATTAATAGCAATTGAAAGACCAAGAGCCGTTTTTCCAACAGAAGGTCTAGCTGCAATAATTACTAAATCAGAAGGCTTAAATCCACCTATATAGTTATTTAATATCTTAAAGCCAGAGGACAAGCCAAGTTTTTTCTTGTTTCCCTGAACAATATCATCAACCAAAATCTTAAGCATAGGTCCTGCTTCTGTATAGTTGTTAGTTGAAACACTAACACCCATTGCAGAAACCTTCTGCTCAACCTCATCAATAGACTTTACAACTTCCTGAGTTTCATCAAAGGCCTTGTCCCCAATGTACACAGATAAGTCTAAAAGCCTACGTTTTAAGGCACAATTTCTGATAATTTCGGCATAATAAGAGGCATTGGCAGCGGAAGGGACGGAGTCCGTCAAGGATGCAATATAAGCACTTCCACCACACTCAGATAGAGTTCCCTTCTCTGACATATATTGGGTAAGTGATACAATATCAATGGCAACACTCGGCTTATCATTTCTAAGCCCCATGATGCCATCCCAAATAAGTTGATGTCCTCTTTGGTAAAAATCTTCTTTTACCAAAATGCCTTGGGCTTCATCCAAGGCCTTGTTACGGAGAAGAACAGCACCGAGCAAAGCAATCTCTGCATCAATATTATTTGGAGGAATTCTTCCAATAGTACTATTTGCCATATCCTTCTCCATCCTGCTACGAACCTGCTAAAATTATATAGCAGGAATCTACACCAATTTCTTAAAAAAATGGCAATTGGTGGAAAAACTACACAAAATGCCTTAAAATTTTACAGTTTGGTGTATTTGAAATAACCCGCCGTTTCCAGCGGGTTATCAATACTCTTTACAGATTAACCCTCAACTGGAGCTTCTGCAACTTCTTCAACTGCTTCAACTGCTTCAACAACATCTTCTGCAGCCTCTGCCTCAGCCTTTGCAGCTTCTTCTGCTTCAGCGGCTTTTGCAGCCTTCTCAGCGGCCTTTGCGGCTTCTGCAGCAGCTTTTTCAGCCTTAATTGCAGCTTCCTTAGCAGCTTTTTCAGCAGCCTTAACTTCAGCTTCACTAAGAACGTTTAACTTAATTGTTGAGAATTCGTTCTCATAAAGGTGAACCTTAGCGCTGTAAACACCAACCATCTTGATTGAGTGTGTAGCAACTTCAATTCTCTTCTTCTCAATGTCAAAACCAAGCTTAGCAAGAGCTTCCTGAATCATCAGAGGAGTTACAGAACCAAAGAGCTTTCCAGACTCACCGGCGGAAACAACCATGTCAATAGTGACATTGTCGAGCTTTTCCTTCAATGAAGCAGAAGCCTCACGCTTTGCAACCTTGCGCTTCTCAATAGCAGCAGCCCTGCTCTTGAAAATTGACAGATTCTCGTTTGTGTACAGTACCGCAGCACCAGTGGGCAGCAGATAGTTACGAGCATATCCATCTTTTACCACACAGACATCTCCCTCTTCTCCGAGGTTAGGTACATCTTGATTCAAAATGATCTTCATATGAATACTCCTTTTCCGAGGTCTTCTAAAACCCCGTAAGTTTTATTTTTTCACCTAAATCTAATCCAGGTCTCAAGCACTCCCAAAATAGGAAGCCCTACAAGACACACCAGATTTATCCCAGGCAGTAGGCAAAGAAGCAGCACCAAGCCAACTATCTTACCCACGCTAAAATAAGCAGTTGTTCTTCTGAACCGTGCAACAAGAATAGACAACCCCTGAATCGCATACAGCACCGTCAAACCCAAGGCCACATTCCACGCAATACAATAAATTACAATAGGAATTGCACTCACCAAACTGGACGCCAGCGCCAACACCCAAAAGCTAAAAAACCCAAAAATAAACGGGTCTGGAAGCTTCATGAACGCGAAATCATACTGCCACGCCTCATCATACCTATACATTATCAACTCCGATATCAATATAGGTATCCCCGCAATCGCCATCCCCATAGGCAAGAACGATATGCTTAAAAAGGACAGTGCCAAATCAATCACAGATTCAAAGTTATAACCCAAGCTCTCAGAAGAAAATACAGCAAGCATAGACTGCTTTAGTAAATCCTTAGTAGCATTAGCGCTATCACTTGAAAACCATGTAGCCAAGGCAAGGCTCAAAACAACAACTGGAATACAAGAGAGGAAAAACTTTCTCAGTCCAACCCTACTCTTTCTGCCTACGGCAGTCCAAGTTGCAGCTCCAATGACAGTACAAACAGGAAGGAAAAGACTAACGGCAAGTACACTACCATAGCCGGCTTGAATAATATTCTTGTAATCAATGACCGACCACACCACAGTACCAACAAGTACCACAGCAAAAGCCAACAGCACTTGCCATAACTTCTTAACCCTAGGGGCAACCAACAAAAGAGGAACAGTCATTATAACACTGCCAATTGAAAATCTTGAAAACAAAATCCCGGCAATAGTTACAAAGATAAGTTCTTTCCAAATACTCTTTTTATACCCCTGTTCCACTTCAGAAAATCCCTAATTACTGCTTGTCAAAAGGCAAATAAGCAAGAACTCTAGCTCTCTTAATTTCCTGAGTAAGAGCTCTCTGGTGTTTAGCACATGTACCAGTAATGCGGCCAGGAAGAATCTTGCCGCGCTCTGTGATACAACGTCTAAGAGCATCTGGATTCTTGTAATCTGGTTCAGTGTTGTTTGCACAGAACTTACAAACCTTTTTCTTGAAATTGGTGCGCTTTCCACCCATCTTCTTATCTCTGAAGCTACCTACAGCCTCATTGTTCATGACATCTTTTTCATCATGCATTTTGATAATCTCCTAAAAATTAAAACGGGATATCAGAATCATCAAAGGACTCTGGTCCCACATCCGACACTGGAGCCTGCTGCTGTGTTTCCTGCTGGGCTCTCTGTGCTGGGCGCTGTGCCTGATAACCATCTTGCGAAGCAGAACCGCCCTGTGAACTAGCTAGGAGCTGAACACTATTTGCAACAACTTCAATTCTTGAATGTGTCTGGCCATTTTGTTCCCATCTATTCTGTCTCAGCTCTCCCTGAACGGAAACCTGACGACCCTTTGTCAAATAGGAACTAAGTGTCTCTGCAGACTTACCCCAAACTACAATATCAATGTAACTAACCTCATCTTCCCATTTGTCACCAGTCCTCTTTCTCCTGTTGACCGCAATGGAAAAACGACACACTGAAGTTCCCTGAGGTGTAGACTTAACTTCACAGTCACGTGTGAGACGACCTACCAAAACAACTACGTTGATGTCTGCTGCCATTGTTCTCTCCTGTTTAGATTTTTTCTAACTTATTTTGCCACAAACAAGTGCTTAAGGATTGAAGCCTCAAGAAGGAATTCTGCAGTCATCTTGTTGATGCTCTGAGGATCTGCAGAAAGCTCATAGTAATAATAATGGCCCTTATCCTGTTTCTTAATTGTGTAGGCGAGATTCTTTACGCCCATATCTTCCTGCTTAGCAACCTGTGCGCCAGCAGCCGTTAATGCCTTGGAGACAATCTCCAATCCCTGTTCCGTCATTTCATCATTTGCATTGAAAATGACGGTGAACTCATAATCTCTCATGGGTTCCTCCTTACGGACTAAATTTGATCCATCACCGATGGATAAAGAGGTACAGCTAGCATACCATTCTATGCCTTCTCTAGTCAATGAAGCCCCCTCTAAAAAACCTCTTTTTCGGCGCCCTCAACGGCACCTTCAATGGTTAATTTAGAGGAAAGACCAAACTTTTCAACGTCAAGCTTGTTTCTGTCGCCGTGAGTTAAACAACCAGCACCACCAATGCAACCACCCAAACAAGCCATGCCTTCAATAAAATTAACATCAAGAAGATTCTTACTCTTTTTGAACATTGCTAATTTACATTCTTCTATTCCATTGCAAGAACAGGATTTAAGCTCAAAGTCTGTAAGACCTTGTTCCTTAAGTCCCTCGGCAACAGCATCAGAAAGACCACTACAACGGGCAAAGATACGACCAAAATAAGAAGCTCCATCAAGCGAACTACCTTCAAGAGTAGTAATATCAATGTCTCTACTGTCAAAAAGAGCTTGTAGTTCTTCAAAGGTCATCACAACATCCACGTATGGACTAACTTCAGGCTTTTGAGCTTCTAACTTCTTTGCCGTACATGGCCCAATGAAGATAATCTTGCACTTTGGCCCATGGTCTTTAAGATATTTAGCAATGGTTGCCATAGGAGACAAATTTTTCGAAATAAACTGCTTCATATCAGGATAATTCTTTTCCACAAAAGAAACAAAAGCAGGACAACAGGAGCTCGTCAAAAAGCCAGTTTGAGCAAGTTCTTTTGATTCTGCCAGCGCCACCATATCAGCGCCCAAAGCTGCCTCAACTACAGCATCAAAACCAAGTTTTTTCAGTCCAGTAATAACTTGGTCAAGCTTTGCATATTTAAATTGACTTGAAATTGCAGGGGCAACAACAGCATAAACTTTGTAGCCCTGAGCAGATCCATTTTTTAGAATATCAATTGCATCAAGGATAAAAGATTTATCCGTAATAGCTCCAAAGGGACATTGATAAACGCAAGCACCACAAGAAATACACTTGGAATCATCAATGCAAGCTTCACCATCAGCACCCATTGAAATAGCCTTAACTTTACAAGCTGTTTGACAAGGACGCTGGAAATTCCTAATTGCACTATAAGGACAAACTCTTGAACAGGCTCCACACTCTTTGCACTTAGCTTTATCAATTACAGCCGTGTGATGTTGATCAAAAGATATAGCCCCAAATTTACAAGCACTTGCGCATCTATGTGCCAAACATCCTCTACAAGAATTAGTAACCTCAAAACCACCCATAGGGCATTCATCACAGGCAATATCAATTACTTGAATTACATTTTTCTTTTCTTTGTTTCCGCCCTTTGCAATCTTAACGCGTTCAGCAAGAATTGCGCGCTCCTTATAAACACAACAACGCATGGTAGGCTTTTTTCCAGGAATAATCTTTCTAGGGATATCAAGCTCATTTTCCAATAAGGTTCCTTCCCAAGCATTTTTTGCAACTTCCTTAAGAACTCTATACTTTAAAAACTGGACTTTAGTGTCAAACCTTGACATAAGAATATCGTTGTTGTCGCTCATAATTAGTAATCCTTTCTCTTTCTGAGGTCCTTTCTAATATAATCAAACGTTTCCTTCTCACCCTTATCAGCCAACATCTGTAAAAGCTCTTCTAGCAATTTTAATGTCTCAGGATGAATAAGAACATGCATTTTTCTGCCTTCAAAGTATAAAAGAGGACATTGTTGGTTGTAGGCACTCCCCTTGTAAATCTTACTTGCAGCAACTCTATCACAGAACATTTCAATAACATACTTAAGAGGCATCTTCACCCCAGCAAGGTTTTTATCAACGGGAGAATAGTCTGTCCAATATTCCAAGTGGTGCTTGTTTCTCCCCTTATGATGAAGCCAAGCAGCCGAATATCCATAGCATTCTCGTTCCCCTTCATTAGGACTACGTGTCCCTTGGTAAAATCTAGCTCCCGGTATAAATTCTGTAGGTCCATACTTGGAAAGATCATGTTTTAGACCTTGAAGTGGAATACCTGCCATAAAGCAATGTTTCATCACAAGATGTCTGTGTTTAGTGATAGTCTTAAAATGCGCAAAAGGTCTAAACATACTCGCCATAATATTGCCTTAAAAACCCAAAAAACTCAATTACATAAAAAGAGGGGCTACCACCAATAGAAATCAGCAGTAGCCCCAGGAAAACAACAGCTAAACCTACGCCAACCACTGCGTAGGAAAAGAACCAATTAAACTAGCATCCTTCAAAATAACTCTTAGCATTGTTGAAGGAAATATCCTGAACCATCTTGCCAATAAGCTGATAATCTGCAGAAACTTCGCCATTTTCCATCCAAGTACCAAGAATATTACACAAAATTCTACGGAAATACTCGTGTCTTGGATAGGAGAGGAATGATCTTGAGTCAGTAAGCATACCAACAAACCTTGAAAGCATACCAACATTACCCAAAGTCTTCATCTGCTCCGTCATTCCATCAATGTGATCACAGTACCACCACGCAGAACCAAGCTGAAGCTTGCCAGGGATATCGTGCTGAAAATCGCCCATCAAAGCAGTAATAACGTAGTAATCTTTAGGATTGAGCGAGTAGAAAATAGTCTTTGGAAGAGCATTCTCATAATCCAAAGTATCGAGGAATCTTGAAAGCTTGTCAGAAATTGCATAATCCGATATTGCATCATAGCCTGTATCAGCACCAAGGGTCTGAAAGCCCCTAGTATTATTATTACGGCTAGACTGCATATGAAGTTGCATAACAAGGTTTCTCTTGGAGTATTCTCTTGCAAGATTAAGAAGAATGTAAGTTCTGTAAAGCTCAGCTTCTTCAGCACTGACAGCTTCCCCTTCTCTTGCCTTACGGAAAACTGCATTGACCTGTGCATCACTTCCAAGTCTAAATGGAGGAAACAAAATAGCATGGTCAGTTGCAAGACAACCATTTTCCACAAAAACATCAAGACGCTTTGAAAGAGCTGTCATAACATCTGCAGCAGTTTCAATTTTCACCCCGCTGGCCTTGGCAAGAGAATCGATATATGAATTAAAACCTGCAGCATCAATATTGATAGCCTTATCAGGTCTGTAAGAAGGAATAACCTTTGTTGCAGTTTTTCCTGCTTCTCTGATTTGCTTATGATACTCAAGCGAGTCCACTGGGTCGTCTGTTGTACCTACAGCATAAACATTGAAC
>CAVKHB010000045.1:0-8560 GCA_963656005.1 Coriobacteriaceae bacterium | reverse complement strand
GCTTAAGCTTTGCATCAACAGTCTGCATTAGAAGCTTCTCTGTTTCAATCTTACTAACTTGAACGTTTCCATGTGGGTCTCGGTCAGCAAGAAGTTGAGCCTTAATTTCAACTGGAAGACTATCAAAAACAGCCTTGGAGGTAGCAGAGAGCTTTCCCTCAACAAAGCTAATTTTCTCGCTGGAGGTTTCAAGTTTGTTGAAATCAGCCTCTGTTTTGGCAAGAAGATCGTTAATTTCTCCAATGAGAACCTTCAAGGATGGGATAAACTCAATAAGACCTTCTGGAACAAGGCAAACACCAAAGTTCATGCCTTTTTCAGCACGTTTTGCAACAATGTTAGCAATGTAGTTGGTGATATCTTCCACAGACTGATTTTTAGCCTCAACTTCTTCGCCAATCAAACAAATATTGGGCTGTGTTTGAAGGGCACATTCAAGGGCAATATGGCTTGCACTTCTACCCATTAGACGAATGAAGTGCCAATACTTACGGGCCGAATTTGCATCACGCTCAATATTGCCAATGAGCTCTGAATAGGTCTTGGTAGCAGTATCAAAGCCAAAAGAAGTCTCGATGCTTTCATTTTTAAGGTCGCCATCAATCGTCTTTGGGCAACCTACAACACACACTGGCTCGCCTTGAGCTCTGAAATATTCGGCCAAGACAGCCGCATTGGTATTGGAATCGTCACCGCCAATGATAACAATTGCATTGAGGTTATGCTTGTGGCATACCTGCGTGCAAACTGCAAACTGCTCCTTAGTCTCTAACTTGGTTCTTCCTGACCCGATAATATCGAACCCGCCAGTGTTTCTATATTCATTGATAAGTTCATCTGTCATAATGATATACTTATCATCAAGAATTCCACTAGGACCACCCATGAAACCATAAAGCTGGCTATCTTTATTGGCCTTTTTAAGAGCATCATAAAGACCACAAATAACATTATGTCCACCAGGAGCTTGACCGCCAGAAAGAATAACACCAACGTTAAGTTTTGAGCCTACCTGATCATTTTGACCTTTTTCAAAACTCACTTTTGGAAGGCCATAAGTGTTTGGAAAGAGCGCCTTAAGTGCTTCTTGGTCACTTGCAGCATTTGTCGGCTGTCCATAATGTGGGACAACAGAGTCAATTTCGCCTCTAAGAACAGTAGGAAGTTTAGGTTCATACTCATATCTTGCTTTTTGTAATGCGGAGATTTTCATAGTTTAATCCTCCAAGTAGTTTTAGTAGAGGTTTTTGAAAAACCTCAGAGATATTTTACTTTTTTGTAAGCATTTTGTTCAATCTAATACTCGAAAAACACAAGACTTTCTCTTATTATATACATTATGAATCTTACCATTTGGATTGATGCCGATTCCATTCCCAAAAACCTCAGAAGCATAATTTTAAAAGCTGCAGTTCGTGTAAATGTCCAAGCATATTTTGTAAGCGACAGGGCACTTTCAGATGTTCAGTTATTCATTGAAGAGGATACTTGTAGGATAAGAAAACACAAAAAGGCAGAAGGAATTGAAGATAAAACTACACTTAAGAGCTATAAATCAATGATTCATGCAATAGTTGTCCAAACTGGGAAGGATAGTGCAGATAACTATATTGTTGAAAATTCAACTCTTCCAGCCTTATGTATAACGCACGATATCCCACTTGCTTCTAGGATGTTAGAGAAGGGTGCCTTTGCTATTGATGACAGAGGCGAAAGCTACACTCAAGAAAACATAAAAGAAAAATTAGGTAATAGAGCCATAAATCAACAACTTAGAGATATGGGTATTTTTGAAAACCAACAAAGCAAAATGAAAGAGTCCAGTTTCAAGGCCTTTGCAGACAACCTTGACCGGACTCTAACGTCACTTGGAAGAGATTTTGGTTGCAATTAACCTAACCTAGAAAGCACAATTAAACTTCTTTTACAATTGCTTTAATCAGGGCAGAGAACATTTTGTTTACAACAAGGCCTGTTTCTAGGACTTCGCTGTGCTCAAGTGGCTGGTCTAGGATGCCAGCGGCCATGTTGGTCATGCAGCTGATGCCAAGGGTTTTCATATTACAATGGGCTGCTGCAATGGCCTCTGGAACGGTGGACATTCCAACGGCATCGGCTCCAAGAATGCGGGCGGCACGAACTTCTGCAGGAGTTTCAAAGTTTGGACCTGCAAAGAACATGTAGACACCTTCAGTAAAGTTGACACCAAGTTCTGTGGCCTTTTCTCTTGCAAGTTTTAATAGCTCTGGGTTGTAAGCACGGGACATGTCAAAGAATCGCAGTCCAAGCTGGTCTTCATTCTTGCCTCTTAATGGACATTCAGGTGCTAATTTGATGTGATCTGTAATTAGCATCAGCGTTCCCGGCTTCCAAGCCTTGTTTACGCAGCCAGCAGCGTTGGTGAGGATGAGCTTTTCAATTCCAAGCATGTGCATTGTTTGAATTGGAAATACTACTTGATCCATGCCGTAGCCTTCGTAGAAATGGAAACGACCCTGCATACAGAGAACAATTTTGCCCTCAAGTTTGCCAATAACAAGTCTTCCAGCATGGCCTTGAACGGTGGAAACTGGGAAGTTAGGAATATCCTTATAATCAATGATAATTGGATTGTCAATTTGTTCTGCCATGTTGCCAAGGCCTGAACCCAAAACTATGCCAACTTCAATCTTCAAGTTATTTGTTCTGCTGTTAATATAATCGCGAGCCTGTTCTAGTTTTTTCATTAAATCCTGCATTTGCACACTCCTTTTGCTCTTTTTTGCACTTATATCCCGATTATACTGTATGAAAGGTCAGTGTAAAAGAGCAAAAAAACTAGGATAAAGCTTTTATGATTGCTTCTACTGGGAGGCCAATGACGTTAGTCCAACTTCCGTTGATGTGGTCAATAAGGGCATTGCCGGTTTTTTGGATTCGGTAGCCGCCTGCGGCACCTTTCCACTCGCCGGTGGCTACATACGCCAAGGCCTGCTGTTCAGTTAATGAATTAAATGTGACAGTAGAGCGTTCATAACCTTTAATTATGCCTTTAGTAGGATGATAGATGGCATAGCCAGAGTATACTTCTTGCTCCTTGCCGGAAAAGGATATTATTTCTGCCAAAGCCTGTTCTTCACAAGAAGGTTTTCCAAGAAAATTGCCTTTAAAGTAGACGAGGGTGTCCAAGCAAAGAGCGGGCAGGGCGGGATCAAAATCGGCACTTTTAATGTAGTGCTCCAGCTTTTTAGAGGCTATGGAGAGCACGGCAGGGCCTGGCTGGCCACAAGGTTGATCTTCATCAATTGCTTGAGGTTTTACAATCACTTCAAGGCCAGCGCTTCTTAATAGTTCAAGGCGGTTAGGGGAGCCCGATGCCAATACAACCCGAGGAAGAATGTATTGTAATTCTTTTAGCTGAGCATCAGCAATTACTAGATTTTTCATTTTTCCTGGGGAGCTTCAAGCTTAACCAATACTTTTTCTACTCTAAGACCATCCATTTTAAGGACGGTTATTGTCATGTTTTTGTAAACAAAACTATCGCCTTCATTGGGGAAGGAGCCTATGGATTCCACCGTCCAACCACCAACTGTGTCACTGTCGGCCTCAAAATCGTCTTCCTTGATGCCTGCAAGTTCTAGTAAATCCGTTACTGGCATTCCACCATCAATTTCAAATTCCGTGTCCGTGTGTTTGACAATT
Source organism: Coriobacteriaceae bacterium (assembly GCA_963656005.1). Classification (GTDB taxonomy): domain Bacteria; phylum Spirochaetota; class Spirochaetia; order Sphaerochaetales; family Sphaerochaetaceae; genus UBA9732. The sequence goes on along the minus strand of CAVKHB010000045.1, from coordinate 4,876 downwards.
TCAGGGTCAATGATATCGGTCTCATCATAGATTTCACCAACTATCTGCTCAAGTACATCTTCCATGGAGATGATGCCTAGCGTGCCGCTGTATTCGTCCGTGACTATAGCTAGGTGCTGTTTGGCCTGCTTGAGTTGGTTGAGGACTTTTGGCAATTTCATTGTTTTGTAGACGTAGCAGGGTGGCATGAGTAGCGTTTTGATGTCAAATGGTGGCTGCTCGCCGTCAATTGGGATGCCGTCTGCTTCTAGCGTTGCAAGGGCTTTGAAGAGTCTATTGAGGTGTAAAATGCCAATTACGTTGTCAATTGTGCCTTCGTAGACGGGAAGTCTTGAGAAGGTGGAGCCGTCAATTATTTTTTTCATGTCTGGCCAAGAGTCCTCAAGGTCTAGTGCAACCACGTCTACACGTGCTGTCATGACTTCCATGGCGGAGATATCGGCAAAATCAATGGCTTTTTGCATCAAATTGGAGTCATCTTCGTCAATGATGCCTTCATCTTCTGCCGTCTCAATGATGGAGTGCAATTCTTCTACGCTTTCTTCTTGCGAGTTTTCATCTTCTTCACCCTTAAGCGGCTTTGTAAGAAGATCAATGAGTTTTACCACAAGCCAAATCAACGGTTTGAAGATTACCATTAAGAAACTCACAAAAGAGGCATTCTTAACTGCCGTTGAGGTTGAGTTCCTCTTAGACATGATTTTTGGCATGGTTTCACCAAAAATGATTACCAAAACTGTGATAATTAGTGTAGAAAGCCAAGCATAACCCTCAGATCCGGTTATCAAAATGACTAAAACGGAGCTTAAAGAGGATGAGGCGATATTTGCCAAATTGTTTCCAATGAGAATGGCGCTGAGAGCCTCATCATATCTTTGAGTAATAGATATGGCTTTTTTAGCTTTTTTCCAGCCTTTTTCTTTGTCTTCAACAAGACCTTCAAGCCTCATGGTGTTGCAGGAGGAGTAGGCCATTTCTGAAGAAGAGAAGAAGTTAGAGAAGTAAAGGCAAATTATTATTCCAATTACAATTAAGACTATTGAAATCATCTTTCATCCTCCTTCTCTGTATTTTCTTCTGAGGCTTCCGTCTCATCTTTTGTCTCAAATTTTTCTATTCTTGCTTTTAGAATTCTATTGTGCTCCATTTGCTCTACGGTGACTTTTAGATTGTGATAATCAAAGCTATCTCCTTCTTTGGGGATGGCGGCAAATTGCTCGTACATCCATTCGCCCAAAAGGAGGTTGGCGGCGTCCTTCTCATCCTCATCCGGATCCTGAAAGTCCAACGCGTCAAAGATATCTGCAAGACTTACTTCGCCGCTAACGGTCAGCGAGCCATCTTCATTTTCCACAATTGGCTCTTCAATGACGTCATCTTCATCCCAGATTTCGCCAACCAGCTCCTCCAAAATGTCTTCCACCGTGACAATGCCAAGGGTTCCGCCGTAGCTATCCGTGATGACGGCCATATTGAGCTTGAGCTTAGACATCTTTGGAAGAAGCTCATGAATCTCCATACTTTGCGGGGCATAATAGACCTCATCCAGCATCTCACGGAGCTTTGGAGTCTTTCCGTTTTGCAAGTAGGCTTTAAGGTATTTCCTTATTTGCAATACACCTATGATATTATCTATGGAATTTTCATACACTGGCAGACGGCTGTGTGGCTCCCCCTTAATGGTCTTCAGAATCTCCTGCGGGTCTTCCTCCACGTCAATTGCACACACATCTACACGCGGGGTCAGAATGCTCTCAACCGTCACATCCCCAAATTGTAAGGCCGATGATATTAAGTCGCTTTGATTTTCATCCAGCGTGCCTTCTTCTGTCATATCTTCAATAATGTCCTGCAATTCATCTTCTGTAACCGATACCTGTGAATCGGTTTTTGCATGCTTTGCAGCTGTCTGTCCAATGAAGGTAAGCGCCGCTGAGAGAGGTTTGAAAATAACCATGAAAACTGAAAGAGGGTAAACACATACCTTTGAAATCTTTTCAGGATATTTTTTTGCAATACTCTTAGGAAGCATCTCTCCAAAGAAAAAGACCACAATGGTGGTAAGAATTGTTGAAATTGATACAAAACTTAAACCCCATCTCTTGGATACATAAACAGTTACCACACTTGCAGTGGCAATATGAACAATGTTGGTTCCAATGAGGATTGTTGTGATTGCTCGATCAAATTTCTCCAAAATGGAGAGGACTTTACTTGCCCTAGCATCACCTCGCTCCGAGGCTACTTTTAACTTGTTCTTAGAAACTGAGGAGATAGAAGTCTCAGTTAACGCAAAATAGGCTGCAGTAAGCAGCAAAAATAACACCCCCAATAGAGGAGGTTTACTACCATCATCCAACATATTGGACAAAAACTCCTTGTGCTCTGGAACGAGCGGATATATTAGCTTAATTACTAACATAATTGAGGTTGCTCGTCAATAAAATAGCCATTTAGTTGCATATTCTTGTGAAATTTTGTTGCAAAAAGTAGAAATGCAGGGGCTTTTTTGGGTAAACTAGGCAAGAGAGAACAAAAGAGAAAAGATCCGGAGGTGTCAATGAATCTACTTCACATGAAGTACGCTGTTGAAATTGCAGAAACTAATTCCATCAACAAAGCTGCAGAAACCCTCTGCGTTGGTCAGCCTAATTTAAGTAGGGCAATAAAAGAACTGGAAGCAGGACTTGGGCTTACTCTTTTTGACCGCAGTTCTAAGGGTATGACTCTTACTCCTGAAGGTGAAGTTTTTGTTAAATATGCAAAGAACATACTGAAGCAGGTGGATGAAGTAGAGCACCTTCTTAAAACAGGAACAGTGGCAAAGAAGCGTTTTTCTGTTTCTGTTCCTCGTTCAAGCTATATTGCTGATGGTTTTGCCAAATTCTCCAATTTGCTTGATCCCAATGATGTTGTTGATCTCTTTTACATGGAAACCAATTCTAGAATGGTTATCCAAAACATGCTTCAGGATGATTATAAGCTTGGCATTGTAAGGTATGCGGAAAGTAACGATAAGTATTACAAGAAGATGCTTGAAGAAAAGAACTTTGCCTACGAGATGGTTACAGACTTTGATTATCTGCTTTTGATGAACAGAGATTGTCCTTTGGCATACCAAGAAACCATTACTTTGGATGATCTTTCTTACTTCATTCAGGTGGCTCATGCTGACCCTTATGTGCCTTCTGTGCCTTTTACAACGGTAAGCAAAGAGGAGATCTCGGACAATTCCTCCCAACGCATTTTTGTCTTTGAGCGTGGAAGCCAATTTGAGCTTTTAAACCAGAATACGGAATGTTTTATGTCGGTTTCTCCTGTTTCTCAAGGTATTTTGGATAGGTTTGACCTAGTTCAAAGACGTTGTGATGGGGTTGAAAGACATTACAAAGACGTACTTATTTATAAGAAGGACTACAAGTTAACTAAACTTGATATAATGTTCATTGAGCAGTTGATTAAGGCAAAACGTCTCACTATTGATAATCCTATTATTTCTCCAAAGAGTGTGTTGCCTTCTGAGGTACAAGAATGACGCTAGATAGAATTATTGCTGTTAGAAATGACAAGACGGTCTATCATGACGGCGTTTATTCTATGAAGGCCTTCAGAAAATCTGTTCCCATGTCCTACATTCTCATGGAGGGGTTCTTCCAGTCTGTTGCAGCGGAAATTGGCCTGCCTGTTCCTGCTATCCACACAATTAAGGAAGAAGAGGGAAGATGGACATTGGTATCGGACTATATTAAGGGGGGCTCGTTGAAGCTCATGTATATTGCAAATGCAGGTGAGCGAGAGAGATACATGGAGCGTTTTGTGGCCCAGCAGCTGAAAATCCATGAAAAGACCTATTGCGGGTTGCCCTCTGCAAAGATGATGATGCAAACACGGCTTTGTCAGGCAAATATCCCTCAGGAGAAGAAAGAAGAGATTCTTTCTGGGCTAGAGAAGCTACCGGATGGTATTTGCCTTTGCCATGGAGATTACACCTTGTCCAATGTTGTGGTAACAGATGACGATAAATACTACATTTTAGACTGGTCTAAGGCGGCTTTGGGCTGTGGCAACTATGATGCGGCGCTGTCCTATATCATTTTGGGAAGATCTCTTGGAGATGAAACTGGCTCTTTGTATTTGAAAACTTATTGCAAGGCTTCTGGCGAGAATGTTGAAGATATTATGGCTTGGATTCCGTACGTGGCGGCTTTGCGCTATTCTGTTGGAAATTCAATGGATAGGGCTTACTACAGAAAGTTTATGAGGCTTTAAGATGAACGTTAAGATTTGTATTGGTTCGGTTTGCCATTTAAAGGGGGCGCGTCAAGTTGTTGAGGCGCTTCAGGATTATGTTGAGCGTGATAAGCTTTCTGATTTGGTTGAGCTTGAGGCAACTTTATGCTCTGGTAATTGCCAAAATGGTGTTTCCATAACTATTGATGATAAGAAGTTGTTTTCTGTTGTTCCTTCCACCGTTGAGGAGTTTTACAACAAGGAAATCAAGGCCAAGGTTTGAGTTTTTGTGACTGTAAACTTACTTTTTGGGCTTCCTTTTTCTAATAGTTCTGCCTGTAATAAAGTTCTCTCTGATTTCTTTGCTTTGGATGGCTTACATATTGTTTGCGGTGGTACAACAGCGCAGTATGTGGCAAAATTTTTGCATAAAAGTGTTAAAATAGGCCTTCATTATGAAAATCCAAATATCCCACCAATGGCTCAACTTGAGGGGGTGGATTTGGTTACAGAGGGGATTGTTACCATGACTGCTGTACTTGAAAAATTTGTCTCTGAGGCTGATGTGGATTGCTTGCAAGAACAGGCTCAAGATGGGGCGTCTTTGGTTTATAAGGCTCTCTGTGAAGCTAGTGCCGTAAATTTC
>CAVKHB010000044.1:0-8609 GCA_963656005.1 Coriobacteriaceae bacterium | reverse complement strand
ATTGTCCAAGGCAAAAGTAACCCTGTACACCTTTATTTTCTTGTCGTCGCAAGAAACAAAAACAACAAGAGCAAGAATAAAAATCAAAACAAATAAGGTTCGTGTGCTTTTTTTCATATCACTCCTCCATACCTTTTATGCCGTAAGCATAGACCCCCCCCTAACACTGTCAAGCACTTTCGCAACAATGCACGCGAGCACGTGTACGCGAGCACGCGAGCACCGTAAGCATGTACCGTAAGCACTTCTTGGCACGCAGAGAACACACCTAAACACAAAAACTCATCATCTTTACGCTAGAGGGAAAAAAAGAGGAACAGCAATGAGAATTCCAGCAAGTAAAATTAAGGATAAAAGCCATCCGTACCTTATATAGTCAGAGAACCTATACCCAGCAACCTGCGTCATGGCTATTTGTGCAGCAGCCAATGGAGTACAGCAGGCAACACTTGCAGCAAGAGTAATACCTACACAATAGGGCATTGGAGAAATTCCCGCAGCAGAGCAATAGGAAATAGCCACAGGAAGCACAATGATAATTGCCGTGGAGTTTGTAATAAACTGGCTTATAAAAAGTGCAAGCGTAACAAGAGTAGCAAAAACTGTAAAGTGCGAGAAATTACCACCAATAACAGAAATAATCGCACTACTTATCAGTTCTCCCGTGCCAGCAACCGTTATAGCATTAGCCAGCCCAAGACAGGAAGCCAAGAATATAACGGATTCCCAATTCAATTCTTTAACAATATCGTTTACGCTACAACAGCCAAAAATCACGCATAGCGCAGCAGCACACATGGCAGTAAAATGCGTTGGAAGAAGAGAAAACACATAAGAAATAACCATTAAGGTAAGAATTATGAACATAATAATGAGTTTTTTCTTATCATACTGCGTTTTTAGGACATCGTTACTCTTCTCCTCATCTATAGCTATCTTCTCTTCTGGCCTATCTCCCCAGATTTTTTCACTATGCCGATTTCCAAAAAGAACAAGATAGAGAAGGAAAAGACCAAAGAGTACAAGACCAGGCCCAGTGAGAGTCCACATCCCCATTTCAAACCCAGAAAGCTTTATCAAAAGAGCATTTGCCGTCAATTGAGGAGTACAACCTATAAGAGTACAACAACCACCCAGCATAACTGAGCAAGCAAGAGGCAAAACTAAGTTTTTCCTCTTCATAGGACTTTCCGTAGTAGACTGGCTACATACGCTATCAATAATTGCAATAAAAGCAGCCAAAGTAGCCGTATTGGCCAAAAACATGGACATCACACCAGCAACAAAACAGCTAACAATTAAAAAGAGCTTCTCACTGCCCCTTGACCACTTTATGACCTTGCGCCCAATAATCTGAGCCGCCCCAGTGTTAAACATAGCAATACCAACAATCATCGACGATGCCATCAATAGAACAATACTGCTAGAAAACCCCGAGAAAGCCTCTTCAAAGGAACACACATTTAAAAGCACTGCAAGAATACAGCCTATTGTTCCCACAGCAGCAGACGGAAGCCAAGGGATAAGGAAAAAAAGAACACATCCGCCAAGTAAAAAAACACCAATCAAATCCGCCTGCATAATCAAAAAATCCCTTAAATGCTAGCCAGAGGTTTTTGCTCAAGGCGCCATACGCACCAAAAAAGCACAAAACCCCCAGCAAACACTAAAAATTAAAAGCTATTAGACAATAGTCCAACCGCCGTCAACGAGAAGAAGCTGTCCAGTAACATAGCTTGAAGCATCGCTAGCAAGGAAAAGCATTGCGCCATTAAGCTCGCCTGGCTTTCCTCTTCTCCCCATTGGACAATTATTCTTTATACCATCTTCGTAGGCCTGGTTTGCAACTTTTGCAGACATCTCACTCTCAAAATATCCAGGACCAAGCGTATTTACAGTAATACCCTTCTTGGCCCACTCAGCAGCAAGCGCCTTGGTCATCATGAGAACGGCACCCTTTGCAGTTGAATAACCAGAACGTGGAACGCCATTCATGGTCACCATGCAGTGAAATGACCCGATATTAATGATTCTGCCATAGTTCTGCTTCAACATAACTTTGCCAACTTCTCTTGCAACATAGAAAACACCATTAACGTTAGTGTTAATTACTCTTTCCCAAGTTTCATCATCAGTGTCAACAACAGGAGTTGCAAAACCAGCAGCAGCATTGTTAATAAGAATATCAATGCGGCCAAACTCGCTAACAACCTTATCTACAGCAGCTGTAATTTGTGCACTATCTGTTACATCACAAGGAACAACAAGGCACTTAACCCCATAGTTTTCAACTTCTTTCTTAACTTCTTCAAGTTTCTCAACACGTCTTGCAGCAATAGCAACATTAGCCCCCTGCTCGGCAAGACAAATTGCAAACTGGCGACCAAGACCAGAAGAAGCACCCGTTACAAAAGCAATTTTACCAGCGACATCGAAATAATTCTTCATTTTTATATCCTCACTTATTCAAAAAATCTAATTTTCAAAACTCAATCTGGAACAGAGTATCCCATAGCCTCAATTTGCTTACGGCTAGAATTGTTAGAAAGCAAATAAAGAATACCAACAACCACCATGAGACAAGCAAAGATGATCCATGCCAAATTATAAGTTCCAGTAATATCAAAGATGAAAGCCGCAATAGTAGGTCCAATAATTTGACCAATATTTCCAGCCATATTCATCCAACCACTCATAACCCCATATTCCTTATCTCCAAAGTTACGAGCAGTAATCAAGAATGGAATAGTTGAAGGAACAGCACCACCAATCATGTAAAGAGGAATCAAAACCTTTGAGAAAGCCATGTTCTTCGATGAAAGTGCCATACAAACAAATACACCAGCATAGAAAAGAGGAGCAATAACAGAAACACGCTTGATATGCAAAACATCAGAAAGAACTCCAAGCAGGAACTTTCCAAGAATCATCGTTCCAAGAGCACCAGCATAAAGAGCAGCAGCCTGTGCACTATTACCAGTAACTTCTGTAAAATAAGCAACAAACTGAGCACTAAAGGCACTAGCACCAATCATGGTTGTTAAACCAGCAAACCACTGGAACCACCATCTTGAAGTTTTCAAAGCCTGCTTCCCCGTAATGCCAGTTTTTTGAGTTGAAACACCACCGTGAGCAGCAACCTCTTCAGGTGAAGGATCTCCAATACGAGTCTCAAACTTCTTATCGCTAGGCATGCTAACAACCAAGAAAAGAGAAATTGGAATCATAATAGCATTAATTCCAGCCATAGCAAGATATGCCGTTCTCCAGCCAGAAGAAGCAATAATGGAATTAACAATTTTTACCCAAACAAGAGCGCCAGCTCCACTACCAAGCATACCAATACTCATTGCCGTACCCTTGATTTTAGGACCAAACCAGTTACTAACCATAATGGTTACAGGAAGGTTTGTAGCTCCGCTCCAACCAAAACCCTGAATACCAGCCAAAAGGTAAAGCTGCCAGAGAGACGTTGCGCGTGACATCAAAACATAGCACAAACTGGTTAATGAAACACAAGCTGTTAGCATATATTTCACTGGAAATCTCTTGTAGAGCTTACCAATGAAAGCAGAACCAACAAGCATTGTGATTGTCATAATCGTATTAGTTTGAATATACGCAGTACGCGTTACACCCAAATCATTGCAAATAGGGTTATAGAACAGTGATGAACAGTTTACCTTAATAACATAGCAAATAAACATGCTCATAAAACCACAGAACAGCATAACCCAACCGTAGTAAAATCTTCCGTCAACCTTGAAAAGATTTCGTTTTACATTGGCCAAAATAGCCCTCCCTCGTCGCTTTTCCTTAAGAAAACCTCTCACTAAAGCAACATCATGCTACCTTTAAAGTGTGTACTCCACACCCACAAATACTCCCAAAATTCTATGAGTTTCAAGCATTAGTGTAAATAACCTTTCAGACCACAATGAGAACAGCCAAAACTTTTTCTCCCCATTCCAGCAAAACCACATCTCTAAGGAGATCCAGCCTATCCTCTACCCCCAAAAATCTGTTCCAAGTGTTCTATTCGTTTGCCAATCCGTGTGGGTCGTGTGGGTCGTTGCGGTCGTGTGGGTCGTTGCGGTCGTGTGGGTCGTTCCATCCGTTCCAGTCGTTCCAGTCGTTCGGGTCGTCCTAACCGTTCCATCCGTTCCAGTCGTTCAAACCGTCCTAACCGTTCCAGTCGTTCAAACCGTTTCTCTTTCAAAGTCTGCTGCCCCGTGCTTACAAATAGGACAGATAAAATCGGCTGGCAAAGGATCACCCTCATACACGTAGCCACAAATCTTGCAAACCCATGTAGCCTTCTTCTCCGCCTTGGACTCCGAGCCCGTTAAATCAGCATCCGCAGTATTACCACTAGCCCCAACACTAGCCCCAACACTCCTAACTTTAATATTTGAAAGATAATAAGAATATGAACAGGGCGCCTCATCACTAAGTTTTTTTGCCTCAGTAACTTGCGCAATATAAAGCCAATGACTTCCAACATCAACAGTTTGCACAACAGAAGCACTCAGAAAACTGCAAGTGCTTTCCGTTATATATAAGACACCATTAAGAGATCTCTTGGTTTTCTCATAACCTTCAAACTTATCAACATCTCTTCCACTAACAAAACCAAACCTCTTAAAGAGATCCATCTTAGCGGAAGTGCTTATCATGCTAACATTAAAGATTCCCGATTCCTGAATTAATTCATTGGTGTAATTACTTTTATTTACAGCAATTGAAACCAAAAGAGGGCTCTCTGCCACTTGGCAAAGAGTGTTGGTAATACAGGCGTTGTCCTTGCCATTGCTCCTTGAACTAAGAACAAAAAGGCCATAAGTGATGCTGTGCAGAGCCTTCCTGTCAACTACACTTTCCATTGATTTTTCCATAGCTTCCCACCTCCAGAAATCTTAATGATAACTTCTATCAATTAGGAATCTACACTAAACAAAAAAATTATTCAACTCTCACACTTCACACCAAGCCCAACGCTTCACATTCCACGCGGCACCACTGCACACCAAGCCCAACGTTCAACTCACCCCAACGCCACATCCAAAACCATCATCAGGCTGAACCCAGCAGCAAAGAACACCGTTCCAATATTGGAGTGCTGGCCCTGCGACATTTCTGGAATGAGTTCCTCTACTACCACGTACATCATGGCACCAGCAGCAAAACTCAACAAATACGGCAAAGCAGGAATAATAAACTGTGCAGCAAGAATAGTCAAAACTGCACCAATAGGCTCAACAACACCAGAAAGAACACCACCAAGGAAGGCACGTCCATTCTTATCCCCTTCTGCTTTAAGCGGCATTGAGATAATAGCCCCCTCGGGAAAATTCTGAATTGCAATCCCCAAGGACAGAGCAAGAGCACTGGTTGCAGTAATTTGAGCACTCCCAGAAAGAAGCCCAGCATACATCACACCAACAGCCATCCCCTCTGGAATATTGTGCAGCGTCACCGCCAACACCATCATGGTTGTCCTGCTCAAACTACTACTTGGCCCCTCCGACTGGTCACTTCCCACATGAAGGTGCGGAATCACATGGTCCAAGACGAGTAGGAATAGCACGCCAAGCCAAAAGCCCACAAACGCCGGCACAAACGACAACTTCCCCATGCCTGCAGATTGCTCAATTGCAGGAATCAGCAAACTCCAAATGGAAGCCGCAACCATCACGCCAGCAGCAAACCCAGCAAGCGAGCGCCGCACCAAATCCCCAAGAGATTTTTTCATGAAGAACACGCAAGCCGCGCCCGCCGTCGTCCCCAAAAACGGAATCAACAAACCCCAAAAAGTCTCCACTCGCTCACCTCCAGCCACACCGTGAACTCATCTAAAGCCACCACCAAAACTCATCCAGCACCAACCATATCCCGATATCACTTACAAATAACAAACCCATTAGGCAAAATCACATCACCCTCAACCCTACGAGACAGCAATATCTTTCCTTCCGGTCTAGGAATTCTATCTGCGCCACGATTCAACACAACCCGTATTCTCTCGCCGCCAACACCAGCTCCGCCAGCGCCAGCCTCGCCATCCAACTCCCTAACAAAAGAATAAACATCTTCATTTACAATGGCATCGGCCTTGAAAGTGCCACGTCGTAAAGCCGGCTCGCTTGCGCGCAATGAAGCTAACTCCTTAAATAGCCCAGATAGCTCATCGTCCTCGCGCTCCCATGGCATTGACAAGCGGAATTCATCTTCAAGCAGACCCTCGCAACCCTTTTCGTCGCCGTAAAATACGCAGGTTGCGCCGGGGAAAGTAAAGAGGAAAGCAATGGCAAGCTCGTACCAATCTCGGCGCCCACCGCACAAAGTCAAGAACCTTGAAGCGTCGTGCGAGTCGAGCAAATTCAGCTGAGCATAGGTTATAGGCGTCCTGTAGCGCATCAACATCTCGGTGACCCTATCATTGAATTGTTGGGCATTAATATTCCTAGAAGCGAAAAAACGCTCACAATATCGGCGCATATCGTAGTTCATGGTGCTATCAAACATATCGCCACTGAGCCAGTGACTAGCCGTCTCCCACACCTCGCCAATGAGCACGCAAGACGGCTTTATACTCTTAACCGTCTTCCTAAAGCGCCTCCAAAAGTCATCGCAAACCTCGCACGCAACATCAAGACGCCAGCCATCAATATCGTACTTCTCAACCCAGTGCGCGCCCACCGAAAGAAAGTAATTAGCACAATCGGGGTTATTCTGATTGAGCTTTGGCATCTTCTTCTCGTACGCAAAACACTCGTAACTTGGAATCTCATCACCGGACTCAGGAATTACAACAGGCTCCTCCAGATAGTTAAACCAATCCCAGTATTTGCTTTTCCTGCCATACTTTACCACATCACGGAAGATATCACTCTTATACCCAATATGGTTGAACACCCCATCAATAATCACCCTAAGGCCACGCGCATGAGCCTCCTGCACAAGAAGGCGGAAATCTTCATCCGTCCCAAAAACCGGGTCCACGTGGAAATAGTCAATCAAATCATACTTGTGATACTCCCCCGCGCTAAAAATCGGGTTCAAGTAAATCGTATTAAAACCCAGATTTGCAATATAATCCAGATTTTCTCTTATCCCGATAATTGTTCCGCCACGCTTGCCCATGTGCTCGCGTCCATCCACCAGAAGAGTCTCACCCCTGCCAGAAATACTTCGGCGCGCCGTGGCGAAACTGTCTGGGAAAATATTATAGACAATACTGTCCTGGACCCAATCAGGCACAACAGCCCTATCGCAGGCCTGATTATAGTCAAACTGATAGTACTCAGTCCTAACCTCAGTTGTCTCCTCTTCAAACTGGTCGCCGTAGTAAAAAATCGTCTGTCCAGCGTTATCGCACAAAGCAAAATAGTACTCAATTCTCTTGTAAGGACTTTTAACCGTCACAGAGTAGTAATCAAAGAGCGATGAAAAAGCAACTTTTTCCATCACCAACGGAAAAAATTCAGTAGGCGTTGTACGGCAACATCTGTCCCCATAATACAGCGTCACACACTTCATATCATCCTTTGCCGTACGAATACGAAACACAACCTCTTCATCCGACACACTATAAGCATAATGCGACAATGGTATGTGCAAAATAGCTTCTTTCTTCATCTTTTTTACCTCTATAAGTACCCATTAAGGCAACCTTAGTTGCAAGTATCAAACGTCTTAAAAAAGAAATCAAGTAGATGGAAATTAGTACCGCCCCAAATCGACCTTTTTTCTCATTCCACCAATATTCACCTCATTTTTTATCAATAGAATTTACAAAAACCTAAATTCTCAAAACCTCAAACCAAGAAAAACACTTTACAAAACACCCTTTTTGCCAGAACGCACAATTCAAGCCCAAAGAAAAGACATTAAAACTTGTATTTTTATACAGAACTTATGCATGAAAAAGCCCAGCAGTTACGCTGAGCTTCTTCATTTAATAAAGGCTTTTTTATCTTCTCTTTCCGCCTTAAATTGCTTATAAAATGGGTTTTTAAATTGCTTTAAAGGACAATGTCACAGTTCCATAAAGTTTGGGAGTTACGGCCTTCATAGTCCATAGGGCAATGGTGTGGGGATAAACGGTTCTGCCATCATAGTCTACTCTAAAGTAAAGACCAGAACTATATTCAACACTATGGCAAGTATTTTCCATATTTAGATTTTCAATAACATATTCGCCAGTTATGGTCTGTAGCTTAACATCTACAGCGTAGGAGCCATAATATCTTGCCATATTGTCTTGAGTTACACGTATGACAGTACCGTCCTCAAAACTTGTAGTATTGATTGAGAACTCTGGTTTAATCTCCTTTACTTCGCAAACAATAGTGATATAGTCGCCATCGTCACAAAAAGCACTAGAGATTCCTAAAAGCATTAATAACAAAACAAACACGACTATTTTTTTCATATCAAGTGTAGAGTAAACCCACTTTTCAAATTTGTAAATGGACAATTTTATATTTTTTGTCAAAATTAACCAAAATTTAACCGAAATTTACATTTTTGTTGCATATTTGTTGCATATTTTACTTGAATTGAACAAACAACAGTTTTCTTCTATAAATATAAACAAAAAGGAGTGC
>CAVKHB010000043.1:0-8645 GCA_963656005.1 Coriobacteriaceae bacterium | reverse complement strand
TACGCTTTCTCATAATGGTACTTGGCATCCTCTGGAGCCTTGATTACCCAGTCTGGTCTTGGGATGTTGGACTTGCCAATTTCGACAATTTCAGTCTGGCGCTTTGTAGTCTCCCCAACTGCAACGTAGTTCTTTTCATAGACAGCATAGAAAGTGAGGTTCCCCGTAGTCCCCGCCTTTATTGTTACCTTCTTGTTTACCGTCTCAAGAGGATCTCCACTTGCAATCCAACCAAGGAAAGTATAGCCGTCTTTGTGTGGATTAACCAAAGTGAAAGAAGACTCCGCCGTGTACGACTTTGGGTTAGAATTGCCGTATTGATAGCTTCCGCCGTCCAAATTGTATGTAATTGTGTAGGAATTTGCCGACCATAGGGCATCATAAGAAAGATATCCACCCTTAGAAGTATCAACCCTTAGAACCAAGGTAGGTCTATCCGTTGCAAGATAAGCAGTTCTTACCCAGCCTAGGAAGGTAAAGCCATCCTTAACAGGATTGGTTAGGATAAAAGCCTTGTCCTCTACGGTGTAACTTGTGGCATTAAGATATGCCCCACGTGCGAAATAACCACCATTTAGGTTGTAATTAATGGTGTAAGAAACTGGACTCCACAAGGCCTTCAAGCTAACATCACTTCTAAGTTCTTTTGCCTTGATAACATAAGAGACAACGGGCTTATTGGCCTCTTTACCAACTTCAACCCAACCTAGGAAGTTGTACCCTGCTCTCTTTGGAGATACCAAGACAATATCCTTCATAAAGTTGGTGAAATAAGTTGGATTGGTATCTGCATAATCAAAAGCACCACCGTTTAACTGGTAGGAAATCTTGTATTCCTTTGCCTTCCAAGTTGCCACAAGAGTAATATTGCCGCCCTTAGTTGTATCAAACTCATAATCAACAATAGGCCACATCTTGTTTTCCATTCCCTTAATCATCCAACCAGCAAACTCATAAGTGTCTTTAACAGGATTTACAAGAGTAAAGTTCTCTGTCTCAACGTTATAATGTGAAGGATTAGTAGCAGCTCCAATCTCGTACTTACCGCCAGAAAGGTCATAACTGATAATGTATTTTATAGGCAGCCAGAGAGCTTTAAGAACTACATCTTTACCCGCAGCACAATTAACATCAACCTTGTTTAGAACTGTACCATCCTCGCAAAGCCAGCCCTGGAAGATATAGTTTGTTCTGCTTGCTTCTGAAATTGTGAAATTTGCATCATCAATTGTAAAGGTGCTTGGAGCTTCAACCTCACCACCGCCTAAGTCTAGAACTACATTATAATTATGTAATCTAAACAGAGGGACATAGACCCTATCTCCAGAAGAACCTAGATTCAAAACCAAGTCCGTCTTAGCTTCTGTGTACTCCTGATCCTCTAAAACCCAGCCCATAAAATCATAGCCAAATTTCTCTGGATCTCTAATTTCTACAATTTCTTCAGCAGTATAAGAGGTAGGATATTCATAAACCTCAACTTCAGGTTCAATTCTTGGACCATATTCTTCATCAGCAGCATAACCAATGGAATAAACATCAATTTGCCATGTTGCATGATAAGTCTTGTCTCCATGACTTCCTTGATAAATTGTTATACTATCATAAGTTGACTCAACATCTTCATCAATTATCCAGCCAGTGAAAGAATAGAATTGCTTAACTGGAGTAGGAATTGAGAACGTCTCAGTCTCATAATTGTAAGAAGCAAGACAATCTTCTTCAAAAACTCCACCATCCAAGTCATAGCTTAAGGTGTACTCAACAGGAACCCATTGAGCCACAAGACTGACATTCTTATCCAAGAACGTATCATCAAATCTTGAAGTATAAACAGTACCAGTATTTACATTCTTCCAACCCATAAAGGTATAGAAATCTCTCACAGGAGCGTTAAGCTCAAAACCTTCCTGTCCATATATAAATAAGGAAGGATTGCTCTCTTCAAGGGTACCGCCAGCCAAATCATAGTTTAGCTTAAGCACATTGCGGCCCCATATAGCAATCAAGTCTTTTTCTCCAGTAGTGCCAACTTCAATAGAATAATTCAGCTCTGTGACTGATAACACCATATCAGCAGTCAACTTACTGACGTCTATTTCCCCTTCAGGTTTCTCAATCCAGCCAAGGAAGGTAAAGCCTTCACGCGTTGGATTAACAAAGCTGACCTCCTGTGTTATGTTGTAGAAATCGGGATTGGTCACAACCTCTTCTACCTCTGGCTCAGATTCTTCAGCCTCAACTACCTCAGGTTCCGCTACTGGGACATATAAATCGTCCACAACAAGGCCATCTTCATTGTACGTAATAGGATACTCAATCGCCTGCCAATTAGCTTTTAGCTCGATATCCTTAGCATAGGTTGTATTTATAACAACAAGACCCTCCTTTTGCCCAGAAGCCATATCTTTTTCATACGTCCAACCCTTAAAATCATATCCAAGCCTTACAGGATTAGGAATTTCAATAACCTCATCACTCTTGTAGACGAATTCAGTCTTTACCTCTTCTTCTATGACGCCGCCATCTAATTGAAACACAATTTTGTAAGTACTAGGTTTCCAAAGAGCCACAAGCGCCCTATCTCCAGTAATTTTACCCTTATCAATTTTAATAGCCTTCATAGCAGAGGCTTCATCAGCACCCTTTTCCATCCAACCTACAAATTCATAACCCTCAATTGCCTCCAGTGGCTGTAGGTCAATCTCAGTTTCAAAGGTGTAACTTTCATCCTGAAGCTCAGGAAGGTCTTTTTCATCGCCACTAGCGCCCGATATCAACTTACTCTCAAAGCTCACCTTATACTCAATGTCCTTCCAATTGGCCGTAAGCGTGACATCTCCAACATAGGACGTATTGATAACCACAGAGCTCTTTTTCTGCTCTGCAACCATACCATCCGCATAGCTCCAGTTGGCAAAATCAAAGCCCACTCTCACAGGATTTGGCACTTCAATGACATCTTTACTCTTGTAGGTATATTCACTTTTCACCTTAGTATTTAAGGTTCCGCCAGCCAGATTAAGCCCGATTTTATAAGATTTCGCCTTCCACAGAGCAACATAGGTTTTGTTACCAGTAGTTGAGCCCTTATTAATCCTCACAGTCGAAACTGCAGAACTTTCACTGGCTCCACTTTCAATCCAACCCACAAATTCGTAGCCCGCAACAGATGACATAGGCGACAATGCTGCCGCAGTTTCCACATCGTAGGTTATATCCTCCGGTTTAGGCAGGTCATTTTGATCTCCAGTTGAACCGGACACAAGCCTACTTGAAGTACTTATCTTGTAAGTCACCACCTGCCACTGTGCTGTATACAGTTTAGCTGTCTTGAACCCCTTCCGAACAACAAAAAATATCGGGGTAAATTCAGCATCAGATGCAGGGTCGGTCTCAAGCCAACCGGCAAAAGTATAGCCCTTTCTCGTAGGGACAGGCAAAACAATTTGCTCGTTTTTCCTCTCCGATATGGCCCGTGCAAGCTCGCTTTCAGGCATCACGCCACCAGCAAGATCAAACGATATCAACTTGCCGTTAACATACAGTTTCGATTCACTATTCTGCACCGTGCTACAAGCGGTAAGTACAAGAATGGCAACTAAAAATACGCATAGTCTAATAGTTTTCTTCATGCATCCCCTTCCAATTTTGTGTTAGTTTTTTAATTGTACCATGCCAACTGATATAAGTGGGAAAATATTTCACACAATTAACAAAGAGATGCAAAGAGGTGTAGTTATTGAAGCAAAATGAGCTTAAACCATCACGAAAGAGTCGTCGCGGAAGCCTGCATAGCTGACGTTATCTGGCACAGGTTTTTCCGTGGTAATAACAATGCCAAGTTCTGGAATGCGAACGGCGAACTGGCCAGCCTTCTGAGCCTTGTGAATGTTTTTGCAACCAAGAATTCGAGCAGCTTCAAGACTCTGAGGATTCTCAAAAAGCTCAACCGTGCTACCAGTCTTAATTATTTTACCACTTGAAATTAGCGCAATATAGGAGCACATAAAAGACGCCTCATCCTTACTGTGCGTTACCATCACAACGGGCTTTCCATAGGTAGAAAGCAGCTCAAGTAGCTCGGGTTGCAAATTCTCCTTGAGATTCGTATCCAACGCAGAAAAAGGCTCATCCAGCAAAATAAGTTCAGGACGACTGACCAAAATACGCGCAAGGGCTACACGCTGAGCTTGCCCGCCAGAAATCTCTGCCGGTTTTTGAGCCTCAAGGCCTTCAAGGCGCAACAGCTTCAACGACTGCTCATATAGCTCTTGTTTTAGAGCCTTATCCTTCAAATTGTGCAAGCCGGCCATGATATTTTTCTTGACAGTCATAGTCTTAAACAGGGCGTAATTCTGAAAAAGATAGCCCACTCTGCGCTCCTGTATCTTCAGGTTCACGCCAGCTTTACTATCAAAAAGCACGCGGTCACCCAAGACAATGCAACCCTCATCCGGCCTTTCAATACCCGCAATACATTTCAACGTAAGACTTTTTCCTGAGCCCGATGCCCCTAACAATCCCGTTATAAGAGCATCTGTCTCAAAACAAGATTGGAGCTTAAAACTGCCATAATCTTTTGAGATATCTACATGAAGTTTCATTTGTTCCTCTTTTTCTTTTCCAGCAAGTTGACAGTAAGCAAAACCACGGCAGAAATAGCCACGTTGATAAGAACCCAAATATAGGCCTCCGCCTCATTGTTGGTTCTCCAAAGTTGATAAACCGTAGTGGAAATGGTTGCCGTCTTTCCTGGCGTATAACCAATAAGCATACTAGTTGCACCATATTCACCAAGTGCGCGAGCAAAAGCCAGAACAATACCAGCAATGATACCCTGTTTGCATTCAGGAAGCTTAATATGCCAGAAAATGTAGCTATTGCTCAAACCAAGAGTTTGACCTGCTTCTTGCAATGTGGTGTCAAAAGCCTCAAAAGCACCACGAGTAGTTCTATACATAAAAGGAAAAGCAACAACGGCTGCTGCAATAATTCCCCCGTACCATGTCATAACAAATTTAATTCCAAACCTTCCAAGAAATTGTCCTATTGGTCTCTTAACACCAAAGATAAGAATAAGAAAGAATCCAACAACCGTTGGAGGAAGGACAAGTGGCAAAGTTAAAAAAACATCTAAAATACCCTTTATAATAGGATGAAGCTTGGCAATGAAATGTGCCAAAAAAATTCCTAAGAAAAAGACTATTATAGATGAGAAAAATGCAATTCTTAATGAATTAAATAAAGGATACCAATCCATAAAATACCAAACAAATACAATAAGGGGAGAGACTAAGCCCTCCCCAATCAAAGTTCAATTAGAAATTAAAGAGCGCTAGCAAAACCTACGCTTGAGAAGATAACCATAGCTTCATCACCCTTGAGGTACTCAAGGAAAGCCTTAGCTGCATCTGCATTCTTAGCATTTGCAAGAACAGCTGCTGGGTAAATAACTCTTCCGGCTGTCATAGCCTCAGTTGCTGTGTCAACAACAGTAAGGCCTGCAGAGTATGCATCTGTTGCATAGATGATACCACAATCAACAGAAGCCTGTGAAACTTGAGTTGTAACTTCCTTAACGTTTGAGCCGTAGGTCAAGCAACCAGCTTTAGCAACTTCAGCTTCATCAATGCCGTAGTAAGCAAAAATCTTCTGAGTATACTGTCCAACTGGAACATCGCTGTTACCAATTGCCAAGAAGACCTCATGCTTTTTAAGAAGATCTGCAAGCTGATCATAGCTTGTAATTCCCTTTGGGTTACCAGCTGGAACAGCAAGAGCTGTCTTATTCTCAAGAAGATCAACACGAGTTGACTCATCAATCATGTTAAGACCGCTAAGAGTATTCATTTGCTTCTGAGCTGCAGAGATGAAAAGATCACAATCTGCGCCTTCTTTAATCTGAGTCAAAAGAGTGCCACTTGAGTCAAAGTTGTAAGTAATTGTGACATTAGGATTTGCTGCTTCATAGAGACCCTTAATCTGGTTCATTGTCTCTGTCATTGATGCTGCTGCAAAAACAATAATCTCAGTCTTCTGAGCTTCTGTTGTGGTCTCTGTAGCTGGCTGTGCGAAAACACTTGTAAGTGTAACCATTGCGACAAGAAGAATAACCAATGCTTTCTTCATTTTATGTCCTCCGAAAAGTTATTTATCAAGTTTTTCACCCCTCAGCAGGCCTAACCCATGAGGGAGTGCTTCTATGATCACGTCTAAACTCTCTCTGACAGCCTTAGGACTACCTGGGAGATTAATGATGAGCGTACTATTTCTTATCACCGACACCCCACGCGAAAGCATGGCATGTGGCGTCTTGGTGAGGCTGTACGCTCTAATGGCCTCACTTATGCCTGGCGCGTTTTTCGTGGCAACAGACAGCGTCACCTCAGGGGTTATATCCCGCGCAGCAAACCCCGTTCCACCAGTTGTCAGAATCAGATCCGCCTTCTCACAGTCCGATATCCTTATTAATTCCTTTTCTAAACTGGCTTTATCGTCTGCTATAAGAATGTATTCTGGTTGGCTGTAACCCTTTTCAACCAAATAATTTATAATGGCAGGGCCAGAGAGGTCTTCACGCTCTCCAGAATAAGCTCTATCAGAAAGAGTAATGACAGCAACCTTGAATTGTTTAACATCAACCTTAGTTTCCATCATACACCTCTACCAAACGTGCAGAATGGGAAATGACAGACCTTACAGCCCAAACAGAAGCCTCCATGCCCTAATCCTGCCAGATACTCAGCCGTAATTGGAACATTTGCCATAATCCTTGGAAGAACCAAATCAAACACGGTACGGCCTGCGTACATAACGCAACCAGGAAGCCCAACAATAGGTCTACCATCTGGAAGATATCCCATAAGAAACATTGCACCCGGTAAAACAGGTGAACCATAGGAAATAATCTTTGCACCACTGGTTTTAATTGCAAGAGGTGTCTTATCATCTGGATCCACACTCATGCCACCGGTACAAATAATCATCTCAATTTCTGGGTTATCAACCATTGCCTTAATTCCAGCGACAATGTGCTCTGTGTTATCGTCACTAACCTGATGGGCTATCATTTTGCAGCCAAACTCAGCCATCTTGTCCTCAATTACAGGTGTGAAAGTATCCTTTATTCTGCCAAAGTAAACTTCATTTCCCGTTGTGACAACACCAAAGTTTTTAGCCTTAAATGGGATGATATTCATTAAGGGCTCAGGGCCTGCAACTTCCCTAGCCCTATCCATCTTTTCTTTTTCAATAACAAGCGGAATAATTCTTGTTCCACAAAGTCTTTGCCCCTTCTCTACCCTAATTCCAGTTGGGATGGTGGCAATCATCATCTCACCAAGAGAATTGACCTTTCTAAGGCGTTCAACATCAACAAAGAAAATTCCAGTTTCGTCGGCTATAAGTTCAATCTTGCCTTCTTTTACATCACTTGGATGCATGTTTGCGCCCTGACAAATTTCGCGCAAAATTTGAGCTGCATCATTTTCATGGAGAGTAGAATCATCGGCCTGCCAAATATAGACGTTATCTTTTCCCACGCTGAGAAGTACGGGAATGTCCTCCTCTTGGATGACGTGGCCTTTTCTGAATACTGGGCCCTTCTTTTCCCCACGAATGATTTGGGTGATGTCATGGCACAAGACCTGCCCTACAGCGTCCTGTGTTTTCATCAATTTATATGGTACCAAGTTCAGCCTCCATTATGTTATCAAAAAGATAACGACCGAATTACATTCTAAAAGAAATCGGTATATTGTTCAACCATGTAAGTTAAAGGTCTTTACCTCTAAAATTCAATGAAAACACTTGAATTTCTCTGTTTTCATTGAAAAATTCCATGAAAAACCAACTTTTTTCAATTTTCATTGAAAATTTCCCTAACAAAACTGCTTTACGCCCAAGTTTAGAGAAAAAAAATGGGCGCATCTCTGCGCCCAAGAACTAAAAAACTAAAATTTACAGACTGTAAGTTACGCCTGCTGTGAAGTAAACAGGAATTGAAAGAGAATTTACGCTCTTAAGCCAGTCCGCAAAATCTTTGTTTGTATTAACAAACTGAATACCGGCTCTTGTTGTAGATGTAAGAGCAAGGTTGTTTGTAATGTTAAAGATGAATGTTTCTTCAAAGCCCAAACCAAGAGCAAGGTTGAAATCGTTTCCTTTGAAGTTAGAACCTGCTATTCCCTGAAGGCCAGCACCAATTTCCCACTCAAACATTCCACTACTTCCAATAGTCATATTGTAGACATAGCCAAGATAGAAAACTGCATTTGGATCTCTTTCTTCATCATAGTCTTTGTATTTCTCACCGTTGATATAAATAGCACCAGTATTGTAGGTATTTACACCTGCTTCCAACTTAACATAAGAATCATCAGAAATACCATAGTGAACAGAAGCTGTCAAATTACCACCTAGCAAAATACCTGTAAGTCTATTTGTACTATCGTCATAGGAAACATTATTAGAACCAGCACCAGCGCTGAGACCAATCTTGATTTCTCCCTTATAAGCAAATGCACAAGTCATTGCCAAAAGGACAACTAAAATAACTGTTCATAATTTCTTATTCATTTCTTACCTCTTAGAGTGAGTAGGTTATGCCAATATTATTCTGAGCCCCAACCAAGATATAATTG
>CAVKHB010000042.1:0-8767 GCA_963656005.1 Coriobacteriaceae bacterium | reverse complement strand
TCTCTACTGAGGATACATATTTGAATAATATACCTGCCATAAAAGGAATTATCAAAAACGGCGAGATTGCTTTTACTAATGCTGTCACTTTCTTTGTCGGAGAAAATGGTTCTGGCAAATCCACTCTTTTAGATGGAATCGCAGCACAAATGGGACTCAATCTTGAAGGCGGCAGTAAGAATTTTAGATTTTCGACTCGGCATAAAAGCGCCACATTAGAAGATTACATCGTTGTTTCTAAATCAAGCTATCCCAAAGACAGCTTCTACTTTAAGGCTGAAAGCTTTTTTAATGCCGCAACATATATTGAGGAAACTGGTGTGGGGCATAATTATGGTGATCGCTCACTACATGATCAATCTCATGGCGAAAGGTTTTTGTCCTTAATTAAAAATCGATTTCGGGGAAATGGATTATACTTGTTGGATGAACCAGAAAGTGCTCTATCCCCTCAGTCACAGCTCGCATTTTTAGCAGTAATGAGCAATCTGGTTGAGCATAATTCACAATTTATCATCGCTACCCACTCTCCAATTATTTTGTCATACCCTAATTCGACTATTTATGAGTTGTCCACAATAGGTATTAGCGAAATAGCGTATGAAGATTCAGACATTTATAGTTTATATAAGGGCTTTTTAATCAACCCACAGCAATTTCTAAAGCATTTACTTTAAGGTTTAATTCTCTTAAGGTTGCAGACGCTGAAAGGCAACCTTTCCCAAATGTACCGCGGCGAGCCGAGGCGACAGAAAAAGCAGGAACAGGAGCGTTGAAAACCGCCCCGAAACGACACCGAACTATGCTTTTTATGGTTGTAGCAACTTAGCAGAGGTTAATTTTCCCAATAGCCTAGAAATTATTGGTTCCTTTTCTTTCCTTGGTTGTTCTTCCTTAACAGAAAATCTAGTCTTAACAGAAGAAATTACACAATTTCAGATGGAGCCTTCTCCAATTGTACAAGAGATACATCAAAGTCCATAGCCTGCAAACTTTCAATTTCAAGTTTCAAAAGGTCACTGTCCCAACCGACGTCCAACGCCGTGCGGTTATCTGCAAGGATATATGCTTTCTTCTGTGCCTCTGTCATGTGCTCGACAAAAACACACGGAACTTCCTTGTAGCCTTCAGCTTTGGCGGCGGAAATTCTGCCATGTCCCACTAAGATATTAAAGTTCTTGTCTATAATCGCAGGACTTACAAAGCCAAACTCCCTAAGCGATGCCCTAAGTTTATTTATCTGCTTCGGACTATGCGTGCGGGCATTGTTGATATAAGGAATCAGTTTGTCTATATCCACAAGCTGAAACTCTGTTGTAGTTTTCATTTTTTCTCCTTTTTTTGCACCTATTGAGTGCAAAATATTAACAAATTACACTTTTTGTGTTATATTATTTAGTGTAGGAGGAGACCATATGTCCCAGGCAACATTCAGCGTCCGCATGGACGACTCACTGAAAATGGAATTTGAAACACTCTGTAGCGATTTTGGCATGAATATGTCTACAGCAATCAATGTCTTTGCAAAGGCTGTTGTCAGAGAGCGTCGCATTCCTTTTGAAATCACATCTCCAGAAAAGGATATCTCAAGGGGAAAAGCCCTCAATGCCTTCTATGCACTGCGTGAAGCATCATCTAAAAATTTCCCAGAGGGTATTTCTTTGGAAGAAATCAATTCTGAGATATCAAAAGTCCGTAACGGCAAAGCGGATGTATAATGGCACTCTATGCTGTAATTGACACAAACGTTCTCGTTTCCGCTTTACTCTCAAAGTACTCGGATGCTGCAACTGTACTTCTTGTAGACAGAATGATCAGAGGAGAATTGATTCCGCTCTTCAGTGCTGACACGATTAGTGAATACCGTGAGGTACTCAGCAGGAAGAAATTCAAATTCGAGAGCACATTGATAGAAACTCTTCTTTCATTCATATCAAACTTTGGGCTCATGCTGGAGCCTTCAGAGTCAGGGGAAAACCTTCCCGACATGAAGGATCTTCCGTTCTATGAAGTCGTTATAGAAAAACGAAAGACCGATGATGCATATCTAGTCACTGGCAATCAGAAACATTTTCCAATCAAACCATTCATTGTAACGCCCAAGGAAATGCTGACCATTATGGATGATTATTTGAACAATTCAAACTGAGACTATCTATTATCTTACAAGCCCCCACTCTGCAAACTTTTCAAAGTCCCCTATTGTTTTTATGTACTGCCTTGCAAGCTGTTCAAATAATATTCACGTTGCCTTTTACACGTTCAGTTTGATGCCAAGCTCTTTACATTTTTCTAGAGCTTGTTTATGTCCTTGGAGAGCCGCCTTGCAATACCAGAAGATTGATTTATTCTTATCATGCTCTACACCAACGCCATTCTCATAGAACCAAGCCAGGTTATATTGTCCATCAAAGCATTTTTTATACTGCTGTTTGTTAAAGTATTTCTCAATCAGGTCATTGCAGATATCGAGCTCTCTACAGGGCTTGTAATATGAGTCTTTCATTTTTATTCATTACCTTAAAGAGCATTGCTCGTATAAGCATAGCTGTCTTCATAGACTGCCTCGGGTGCAATATCTATTTCACCATCTTTCCTGCATAACATATCCCATTCTTGATATACATTCTCTTTTCCTCTCATTACATGGGTTTAGTATACATTAACATGAGGTTTGTTGTGCTGTCTATTATCCTTAAACAGCAGATAGATGACCATACAGGCAAAACAACTTAATTCAGGCACAACACACATCCATTCTTGGTTGAGATTTTGTTGAACAATGCAAAAAAACAATATAAGCTAAATTGAATTATCCAAACGGTTGTCAGAAACCCAATTGCAAAAAAAAGACTCCGTTATGAAGAAAGAAAAAAAAGAAAACTCTATCATCCGTTCTTCTGCTGCTGAATATCTTACATTCATTACCGCTACAGGCCAAAGCGACGTTAATGCTGTTTATTTCAATGAGAATGTCTGGTTGACACAGAAAATGATGGGCCTTCTCTACAATGTAGAAACAAATACTATCAACTATCACTTGAAGAAATGCTTTGCAGACGGTGAAATAGATGAGAATTCAGTTATTCGAAAATTTAGAATAACTGCCTCAGATGGCAAAACATATGACACAAACCACTATAACCCAAGTGCTATAATTGCGGTGGGCAATAAAGTTGATTCTCCACGTGCAGTGCAGTTCAGGAAATGGGCAAACCGCATTATAGAAGAATTCACAATAAAGGGTTTTGCCATGGATGATGAACGCCTGAAAAATGGCGGAACTGTCCTAACTAAAGATTACTTCCAGGAGCAGCTGGAACGTATACGCGAGATTCGCCTCTCTGAAAGACGATTTTACCAGAAGATTACAGATATCTATGCAACCAGTATCGATTATGACCCTTCCTCAGAAACAACAAAGCAGTTCTTTGCCAGAGTGCAGAATCAGCTACACTGGGCTATTCACGGAGAAACGGCAGCAGAGACCATATACCGACGTGCAGACAGCAAAAAAGAACATATGGGGCTAACTACATGGAAAGATGCCCCGGATGGGAAAATTCAGAAATTTGATGTTGTAATAGCAAAGAACTATCCTACAAAGGAAGAACTTTCAGCAATGGCAAAGATAGTCAATGCCTACCTGGATTTAGCTGAGCTGAGAGCAGAGGAAGAAGTGCCAATGACTATGGAGGACTGGACAACACAATTTGAAGGAGTCCTCCGCCTCAGCAGAAAGGAAATACTTAAAAATGCGGGATCGATATCCCAGAAAATCTCCGAACAACATGCTCTGAGCGAATTTGAAAAATACCGCATTAGACAAGACAGACTGTACCAAAGCGATTTCGACAGAGTACTGCTACAGAGAACGGAAACGGTGGTTAAGACAGAAAGCTAATCTTTATAGGTCTATATCAAGGTGTCCCTGCTGAATTTGATATGTCTGATAAAATCGATGCATAAGTCTAATAGAAAGCAAATATAAGAAATCCATACATTTTGAAAATTACTCGGGTAGTGTTACATTAAAATATAGAAGATTATGTCTAAATGTGATAAATTCGTTCATGCGGAACTCCTTCTTTGTTTGGTTTGCAAGATTAACATTAAAGGTTGTTCCGCTTTTCTTTCAACTATTTATCATTCTTTTTGATTCTAACCTATATACAACTAAGACAGCCTCTCGGCTGTCTCTTTCCACTGTTTTTTACACTGAACCCAAAAAAAGGAAACCTAAATGGTTTCCTCTTTTGCATTTGCGGCCGACTGGACTTGCCTTTCGTGCTCCTGGAATTCCGCACTGCAGGCCGGCTTTGCTTCAGACGCTCCACGTTTTCGCGTCTTCTTACCGCAAAGCTTCAAGTCCACATATTTGCCTAAAAATGAAAAAAGACGCTCGTGAAGAGCGTCTCTTTCATTTTGCGGCCGACTGGACTTGAACCAGCACAAGATCTCTCCCACTAGCACCTCAAGCTAGCGTGTCTACCAAATTCCACCACAGCCGCAGTAATTGGTATAAAAACTTGAACAAGAAAGAACATACCTAATCTGAGTGAAATAGTCAATATCCCTTAAACATATATCCTTCAATCTTTTTTAGTCCAAAACGGATGAAAACACTTTGAACGACCCCAACGGTTTGAACGGATGGAACGACCTAAACGACTGGAACGACCCACACGAGCCAAACAGATTGGTGAACGGTTTGAACACTTGAAACAGATTTTATGACTAAGAGGGCTGGAACTGCGTTGTCCTTTATTGGGCTAGTGCTATTTGGGTTTATAAATATCGGGCTAAAAGGAGAAGTGAGGCTGGCGTTGACCGTGCTTTTTGCGGTGGCGTTTATTGCGTGTGCAAAGGGAAATCCACGTGGCAAGATGATTGGTATAGACCGATGGGGGAAAGAATATGCCTCCTATAGCATGCAGCTAGTTATCTTCTAGAAGGTAAATTTTTGGTTTTCTCATTGTTATTTCATTGATTTGTGGCCATTGATAGTTCATAATAGTCAGAAGATTTGTGGTCGTTATGACCAGGCAATCGGAGGTTTATTATAATGGCTCATTTAAGTGAAGCTGCTGTCAAGAAAATCAATGATATCTGCAAAAGATATGTTGATGAGAAAACACCCTTGATGATGATTTTGAGCGACATTCAAAAGGAGTACGGCTACATTCCCCTTGAGGTGCAAGAAATTGTTTCTAAGAACACAGGAATTAGCGTTGCCGAAATTTACGGCGTTGTCTCCTTTTATTCTTTCTTTTCTCTTCAGCCAAAGGGCAAGTATGTAATTGGATGTTGTTTGGGAACGGCCTGTTATGTTAAGGGAGCCCAACAAGTAATTGACAAATTTTCGGAAATTTTGGGAATTAGACCTGGAGAAACAACGGAAGACGGAATGTTTACCCTTGATGCACTGCGTTGCCTTGGCGCATGTGGTATTGCTCCAGCGGTTTCTATAAATGGCAAAGTATATCCAAAAGTTGCAGTTAATACTGTTCCAAAGATTATTGAAGAGCTTAAGGCTTTAGAAAAAGCTCATGTGGAGATAGAAAATGATTAAAACCTTTGAAGAACTATATTCAAAACAGCACGATTGTGCAGTTTGTCTTGCATCTAAGTTTAAAGGCGACAATGGAAAAAGAGCCGTTGTCCTTTGCGGTGGAACAGGATGCCTTTCGTCTGACTCTGCACATATTAAAGAAAAATTTGAGCGCCTTGTTAAAGAAAAAGGGCTTTCTAATCACATAACAGTTAACCAAGTAGGTTGTTTTGGCTTCTGTTCGCAAGGGCCTTTTGTAAAGATTTTCCCCGAAGATACTCTTTACAGAGGTGTAACCATTGACGATGTTGAAGAAATTGTTGAAAAAGACCTGATTGGCAACGAGATTGTTGAAAGACTTCTGTACGTAGACCCTGCAACGCATGAAAAAGTTGCAAAGCAAGAAGACATCAACTTCTACAAAAAACAGCACAGAATTGCCCTTGAAGAATGCGGAATGATTGACCCAGAAAACATTGACGAAGCCTTGGGCACTGGTGCTTTCACGGGTCTTGCTCGAGCCTTAAAAATGGACCGACAAGAGGTCATCAACGAGATATTGGCATCTGGCTTGAGAGGCCGTGGTGGCGCAGGTTTCCCCACTGGCCGCAAATGGCAATTCGCCTACAATCAGCCCGATGGTGAGAAGTATGTTGTATGCAATGGCGACGAAGGCGACCCAGGTGCCTTCATGGATAGGTCTATATTGGAAGGCAATCCACTTGCAGTTATTGAAGGCATGATGATTGCTGGATACGCAATTGGAGCACAAAACGGATATTTCTATATTCGTGCCGAGTATCCTATTGCTGTACATAGAATTAAAGAAGGTATTAAGCAGGCCGAGGCAATTGGTCTTTTGGGTGACAACATTCTTGGAACAAATTTCTCTTTCCATGCTCATATCCGTCTTGGTGCAGGAGCCTTTGTTTGTGGTGAAGAAACAGCCTTGCTAAATTCAATTCAAGGCAAGAGAGGAATGCCTAGACCTAGACCACCATTTCCTGCAGTAAAAGGTCTTTGGGATTGCCCTACCATTGTAAACAACGTAGAGACTTTAGCTGTTGTTCCATACATATTAAGAAACGGCGCTGAGGTGTTCTCAAAGCTTGGTACAGCAGGTTCAAAGGGAACAAAAGTATTTGCTCTTGGTGGTAAGATTAACAACGTTGGTCTTGTTGAAGTCCCAATGGGAACAACACTTAGAGAACTTATTTATGACATTGGTGGTGGTATTCCTAATGGCAAAAAGTTCAAGGCTATTCAGACTGGTGGCCCTTCTGGTGGATGTTTAACTGAAAAAGACCTAGACACTGAGATTGATTTTGATACATTGAGAGCAAGAGGCTCCATGATGGGCTCCGGTGGAGCTATTGTCATGGACGAAGACAACTGTATGGTTGATGTTGCAAAATTCTACATGGAATTCATTTGCGACGAATCCTGCGGAAAATGTTCACATTGTCGTATTGGTACCAAGAGAATGCTGGAAATTCTTGAAAAGATTTGCAGTGGCAAAGGAACCATGGAAGATATTGATCAACTTGAAATTCTTGCTTCAACCATCCATGTTGGTGCTTTGTGTGCTTTAGGACAAACTGCAGCAAACCCAGTTCTTTCAACTTTAAGAAGCTTTAGAGATGAGTACATTGAACATGTTAAGAACAAGAAGTGTCGTGCTCATGTTTGTAAGAACCTAATGATGTATGTCATTAATCCAGAAAGATGTAAGGGTTGCTCAGCTTGTGCAAGAAATTGTCCAGTTGACGCTATAGTTGGTGTTGTAAAATCCCCATTTGCTATAGACCAGAACAAGTGTATCAAATGTGGCATGTGCCAAAGCACTTGTAGATTTGGTGCAATTGATAAAATTTGATGGAGGCAAGTACAATGGGATTAGTAAATATTAAAATTGAAGGAAAACCTTATCAAGTAAAAGACAACCTCACCATTTTGGAAGCTGCAAGATGGTGTGGCTACGAAATTCCAACCCTTTGTTCTTATAACCATGGAGAATGTAACAGGGGTTCTTGTAGAGTTTGTTTGGTTGAAGTTGTAGGAATTGAAAGACTTGTGGCTTCTTGTGTTTATCCTGTTTCAGAGGGTCTTGAAGTTATAATCTCCTCTCCTAGAGCAACTTCGGCTAGAAGGGCTTCAGTTGAACTTTTGTTGTCAAACCACTCTTTGAATTGCCAGCAGTGCTACAAAAATGGACATTGTGAACTTTTGCATGCTGCTCAGATTACCGGCGCACGTGAAGGAATGTATCTTGGTGAAAAAACTCCAATCACTTTTGACCATTTCAACCCATCTATTGTTAGAGATACTTCAAAATGTATTCTTTGCGGTCGTTGTGTTGCTCGTTGTAAGAATGCTCATGGAAACGGCGTTCTTGGCTTTGAACACAGAGGTTTCAAAACTATAGTCTCCCCTGCTTTTAATAGATTAATTAAAGACTCACCTTGTATCATGTGCGGACAGTGCGTAAATGTCTGTCCAACTGGTGCTTTAACAGAAAAGAGCGAGATTGACTTGGTTGATAAAGCCTTCCAAGAGGGCAAATACGTTGTTGTCCAAACAGCACCCGCGGTAAGAGCTGCACTAGGTGAAGAATTTGGAATGAAGATTGGAACCCCAGTGACTGGCAAAATGGTTGCAGCCTTAAAGCGTCTAGGCTTTAAGAAGGTTTTTGATACCGATTACGCTGCAGATTTGACAATCATGGAAGAAGCAACGGAGCTTTTGGGAAGAATCAAAAATAATGGTACCCTCCCAATGATTACTTCTTGTTCTCCAGGATGGATAAATTATGCCGAGTACTACTATGGAGATCTTTTTGATCATATTTCCACATGTAAATCACCGCATGAAATGTTTGGCGCTATACTAAAGCATTATTATGCAAACAAGATTGGCGTTAAACCTGAAGATATGTTTGTCGTATCTATTATGCCGTGTACGGCCAAGAAGTTTGAGAAAGATAGACCTCAACTAGCCTCTAATGGTCTTAAAGACGTTGATGCCGTTTTGACAACAAGAGAACTTGGAAGACTTATTAGAAGAAGTGGAATACGCTTTACAAGACTTCCAGATGAAGAATTTGATAACGACATTGTTGGTGATTACACAGGTGCTGGTGTTATCTTTGGCGTAACGGGTGGCGTAATGGAAGCTGCCTTGAGAACTGCCTACTTTGTTCTAACAGGAAAAGAACAT
>CAVKHB010000041.1:4579-8769 GCA_963656005.1 Coriobacteriaceae bacterium | reverse complement strand
AACTTGCAATGACCATAGCCGTTGAATTGTCCGCTTTTTGATTGACCATAGTGCAGTCTAGGTACAGAAATTCAGGAGAACCCTCATGCATGTCCATGGTAATATTGATGTCCTCTTTTACAATTAAATTGTAAATTCCAGCACAAACCTTCTCTGTTAGGACACCGTTTTCATTTCCATAGTACAATCTGTTAACATTACGAATCTCAGCACTTTCCGTTCCAACGAGCTTTCTTCCAGACTTTCCCTCGTAGTAGGTATAGTCTGGCCACTGGTCTACAGGATTGGTCAATCTATTTCCAACCCTGAACGTTCTTACACTGCCATCTGAAAGGGTGATTGAAAAGAAATCCTGCATACCATCAAGTGGAGATGTATGGGTAAAACCACTCTTATTTGTCCTTGGAATGATATAAACCTTTCCCTGCGTAACCTTAATATTCTCAACAAGGGCAATGGCGGCAAGAAGTCCAGCACTCTCATTTGGATGCGTTCCACCAAGAATTAGGAAACTTCCCCCTTCTACGCCACTATCAAAAACATAAATCTCCGTATCTAAATCCGTTCCCTTCAATCCTTCACAATACTCGGACAGCATCCTAATCTCAGTGAGGTTGGGTTTCTCTGCAATGGGTTCATCCTTTTGCATTGCAAGAAAATCAATACTTGCCATGATGGCAAACAACAGGGCAACTGCAATGACAACGATATTTTTTACATAACTCTTACAGTCAAAACTCATACAGCCCCCTACTTGATGTGCAATGCCCTGAGCGCGAACGTCACTAGGACAACGGCAATACACACTAATTCTGTAAACGGACGCTTCTTGAGAATGTTGTACAGCAGAAGCAGAGCAAAAACCGAGATTATAAAATAATAAATCACCTGCAACATCTTCCACCTCCTACAGAATCAAAAACGACATGTTATTGCCACACAGCACCATAACAACACCCATTGCCAGCACCAAAAGCGCCACCGGCAAGATATTTTTAACCCAAGTAGTTTTCTCCACCTTCCCTTCAAGCCCGATATTTTTATAAACCTCTTCAGTAATACCACCCTTACGAGTAATAAGAGCAACAAGGGCAAGTGCAACACTGCAACCAGAGACAACAACGGTATTTGCAAGCCAACCAATTGGGAACACAGCATAGGTTATCAAGAAGGCTGGAATTGGTATTGAGAAGAAATAGCCTATCACTAAAGAAGCTGCCATAAGAACCAGCATCACATACCTTGTGTCGTACGGGAGAATCCATAAGCTGTAAAGACCTCGCACCCCGGTCATGGAACCTACTTCAATGAAACTTCCAAGAGCAAAAACAATTGCCATTGGAACCACCGCCTTCATTGCACCCTCCGATAGAACCTCTAAAGTTGTCTTTGCGCTACCAAAACACTTACAAACAACAATTACAAGAATTGTTGCAACAAAGAAAACAAGTGTGAGGCCACCAATATAAACAAACGAAGAAAGAAGCCCATCAATCAAAACAGCTACTCCAACAAGAGCTAAAATGATTAAGGACAAAAGTGCGCCTTTTTCTGGTTTTGTCTCTTCTTTGGACTCTTCATTTGCTTTTGAATTTACAAAGGCCAGTGTTTTTCTTTGATAAATGGCAAAGAAAATAAAAGCAGGAAGAGCAATGATAAGTAGAGGAAGGAAGAATCCCACATAAGGTGTAGGAAGCACACTTCCTGCTCCATTTGCAGCAATTATTGCAGGTATGCAATTTGGAGGAAGAATCACACCAAGAAAGGAACCCACAATAACAACTATTGAAGCCTTCTTCTTATCTTCAATAGCAGAGCCTACTAACTTGCCAGTTGTAAGAATACTTGCACTTGCAAAACCTGTAAGCATGGAAGGAAGGGCAACAAAGAATAAGACCAAAAAAGCTTTAAGAACAGAGCACTTTATTAAGGAAATCTTCTTTAACAACAACTCAAAAGCACCACTTTTGTTTAAGCAAAAGACCAAAAGAGATGCAGAGAAAACACAAAGCAAACTATCCAAGAAACCAAACGGTCCTTCAACAATCTCCCTGAATCTTATGCCCATGCCTGCTACAAGACTTCCTGCAACAGCAGCAAGGAACAAGAAGAAAACAGACCATTTTTTTTCGTTTTTTGTTGCTATTGAGCCCCCAATAGAAATGACAAACATGACGAGGGCTACATATATTTCTTCTCTCATAGAAAAACCTCTGAGCCTTAATAGGCTGCAGCCCCGTAATGTCTACGGTTATCACCTATTGCATAGAACAAACCATCTTTTATCTCAATTGCTGCAACGTTTCCAACATGAGAACTATACTCTCTGTCAGCATCAAGAACATTGTAGCCCATTGCTTCTACAGCTTGAATTGTTTCTTGACTGTAACCACCTTCAACGTAGAGATCTTTTATGGTCATACCGTCTTTCCAAATTCTTGGAGCATTGACTGCTTCAGCAATATCCATACCAAAATCAACATAGTTCACAATAGTTGACAAGGCGGCAGAAACCAAAGCCCAGTTTCCTGGAGAACCAAGCACAAGCACCGGTTTGCCTGATTCATCGGCTACAATGGTAGGACATATAGTTGAACAGACTTTTATGTAAGGCATGAGCATGTTAACGGAAGCTGTAGTGCTATTGTTGAGATTTGAAAGGTGTGCTGTAAAGATAAAACCTGTTCCAGGAACAGCAACAGCACTGCCAAAGTTTATACCATTTGTGTTGGTGGTGGAAACCACATTACCATACTTGTCAGCTACAACCATGTGGCTAGTACCACCCTGGTCAATTGCATTACTTGCTACAACTTCTTGTCCTGTCTGATTAAGAGTGACCTTAAGTCTGCCTGCTCCCTGCATTTTTGCCTTTGCCGTTGGGTTAACCTTTGCAGCACGCTCTGCTGCATACTCTTTTGAAATAATTGTTTCAACAGGACAATCATAGTAAGTTGGGTCAGACATGTAGGCATTTCCATCCTTATAACCAAGGGTGAAAGCTTCTGCCATAAGATTAACTGTTTCAGCACTGTCTGCGCCATAGCTTGCAAGATCAAAATTCTCAAGGATATTCAAGGCTTCAAGAAGTGCAGCACCTCCAGTAGATGGGCCGTTAACGGTATATACTGTGTAACCTCTGTAGGTTGTTGAGATTGGCTCACGAATTACTGCTTTATATTGAGCAAAATCTTCGCGGGTCAAAATTCCACCAATACTTTGGATATATTCTACCATCTTATCTGTGAAATCACTGTCATAGAAGCCTTTAATTCCTTCATTAGCAATGAGTTCATAGGTATCTGCTAAATCATTATTTGTAATAATGTCGCCTACGCTATACAGGAAGCCTTCATCAGTATAAAGCCCCAAAGTATAGTCATAAGCACTGAGGTTTTCATAGCGTCCTTCAATGTTTGTATTCCATCTTTCTGTAACTGGGAAGCCTTCTCTTGCAAGTTTAATAACTGGAGCAAGAACCTCAGCTGCAGTCATGGTTCCCCAGTTTTCAAGGGCTGTGAGAGTTCCATAAACCTGACCTGGAATTGCAATGGACTGAACTGAAGGTGGATTGTCTGAACTTGAAGTATCAATAGCCTCAGCAATAGCCTCGCCAGGAGCCTGTGTTAGATATTCTATGGTGATATATTTACTCTCTTCAGCAAGATAAACATTCATTTGACCTGCACCACCAATACCTGTTGCAGCTGGTTCAAGAAGACCAACGGCGTAAATCATTGCAACAGCGGCATCAACAGCGTTTCCACCCTGCTCAAGAATATCAACTGCTATCTGAGCGGCAATTGGACTTGCACAAGCGGCAGCTCCATTGGCTCCAACAGCACCAGTGCCAAAGATATCGCTAGCCCATTCATAGACAATAGGCGCTTCTACAACTTCTACACTTTCTACAGTTCCTACGCTCTCAACGCTTTCCTCTGAAACTGCAGCTTCATTTGCCTCTGTGCTTTCTTGTACCGCAGTCTCAGCTACGACAGAAGTTTCATTAGTTGTTTGCGTTTTTGCTTCTTGTTTTGAACAACCTATAAGAGTAAATATAAGTAGCAAAACGAGAAAGATGGTCAGTTTGCTAAGATTTTTTTTCATGTTCTATCCTTATGTTATTAGACAACACGCCACCCTTTGGTGGCGTGCATGGTCTTCAATTAAAACTGAGCTAAACCTCAATA
>CAVKHB010000041.1:0-4569 GCA_963656005.1 Coriobacteriaceae bacterium | reverse complement strand
GTTAACTTCAATTGATACCAAATTACTGTCAGCAGCAAGATTTAATGCAAGTACATCTTCTCTATACAGGCGCTCTACTGTGCCGTCTGCATAAGTAAGCTTGTACTGACAAACATTGGCCATACCAACTGTTTCAAAGACCGATGAAAGGCTTAAACCTGTTTCTGGAATATAGACAAAAGCATCTTCATCAAGGATGTAATAGCCAGCATTAAATACTGCACCTTCAGTCTTTGACTGCTCTTGTCCTAAGGTGATGTACTCACCTGTTGCATGCCAAGCAATGTACTTCTTTGTAAAGTGCTCATACTCTTCATTTCTTGCATAACCATCCTTGTAAGAAATGACCTTAACACTTTCGCTTGGTGTTACGTTAAATTTTGTGAAGAGGTCGGAAACCAAGTAACATCCTGGATAAGCATGCAAAGCGGTTTTTGACGTAGGATAGTAGGTACCAGCTCTATTTTGCAAATATGGGGCATCAACTCCATAAACACCCTTTGCATTTAGAAGCATGACCATTCTATAAACGCCATCACCTTCAAGCTTGGAATCTTTTGTAACACCTTCAACTGTTACGCTATAGACATCTTTGAGCTTAACGTCTCCACAAACGAGTGTTATTACTCTGTTGTCATCATAAACAATCTTTGCAGTTGCCAGCTGATCTGCTGTAAGGGTTACTTGCTCGCCTGTTACAGATTCAAAAACAAAGCCTGTTGCTGGAACAAGTCCAACACCTTCTGCAACATAAAGAAGATCCTCAAAGCCTTCTTCTGGCATAAAAACAAGAGCTTCATGACCAACGACACACCAACCCTTGTACCAAACATCTGAAGATTCTTTCTGGTTTGGACCAACAAAAAGGTCATACTCAAAAGCAGGATTGTCTTTAACAAAGCTGACATATTTTCCACGGAAAACAGAAAGCTTACAGGTATCGGTATAAAAATCGGCATAGGCGACGGTGAAGACATCTGTGTTGTCTGCTGGAGTGAACCACAAATTCGCGTCAATTATCTCACCTAGGTTGTAGCTCTTATGCCATTCTTTGGCGTTATAGCACTGGGAGCTGGCTTCAGCCCCTCAAATGAATTGTTAAGAATGATTACGTGCTGCATTCCTTCTGTCTTTTCAGATATTGACTGTGCAAATACTGAAGTCACAGCAAGGCAAACAACCAAAAATGCGACAATTAGTTTTTTCATGTTCTATCTCCTTATTGTATAAAAATACGTTAGAAAGCATTGTCCCATGCACAGATGTTAATGTCAAGAAAAACTTGATTTGAGATAGCTACAAAACGTTTTTACTATAACAAAAGTCTTTGTTGCATACTTGAATTTATCGGCTTACAATAATCTATGTTTAAACTCAATTCGGAGAATAAAAATGCAAAATCAAAGTTTCATCGCACGAACCAGTGGTCTTAAGGGTAAGGACTATCTTGGCTATGCAATGGTAGACGCAGCGGGCTGTCTTGTTTTCAGCTTGGTAACTACATTGCTCCAGAAATTCTATACCGATATTTTCCATCTTAGCCCACTTTTTATCATGATTATGTTCATTGTTGCACGTATATGGGATGCAATTAATGACCCTATGATGGGAAGGATCTGTGACACAGTTAAACCAAGTAAGTATGGTAGATACAAACAGTGGTTTCTCTATATCGCGGCCCCGCTGGCAGTTATTTCTATTTTAATGTTTGTTAAATGGCCAGGTCTTGGAGAGGATGGCCATTATACGCAAACCTGCATCTATGCCACAATAACCTATATCTTGTTTGGCATGGCCTACACTGTGTTGCAAATTCCGTATGGTTCTCTTGCATCGGTTGTTACTACAGATGAAGGTGAAAGAAACAAACTTTCAGTTTTCAGATCCATTGGTGCTGCCCTTGGTTCTATTCCAGTTTTGATAATTGCAAGTTTTGCCTATGCAAAGCGTCTTGATGCTGCGGGAAATGTTGTAATTGGAGAAAATGGTAAAGCTATTACAGACCTTCAATATAAGCCTGTAAT
The DNA here is from genome assembly GCA_963656005.1 of Coriobacteriaceae bacterium. Lineage (GTDB taxonomy): Bacteria > Spirochaetota > Spirochaetia > Sphaerochaetales > Sphaerochaetaceae > UBA9732. The sequence continues at coordinate 2,545 of CAVKHB010000041.1, read as the reverse complement.
TATTGGCGTAATTATCATGTCCTTATGCTCAATGATTATGCTCTTTATCTGTTTTGTATTAAACAAAGAAAGGGTCAAAACAAAGCCACAGCCCAAGGCTAAAGGGGCTACGGCAAAAGCAATTAAAACGCTGTTTCAAAACAGAGCTTTTATTTCAATTAGCCTTACTGCAATGCTTTTGTTGGCAGGTCAGATGTTCACTCAAAGTTTCTACACCTACGTCTTCGATGATTACTTCCATGCAAACTGGATGAATCTTGCAACGCAGGCTTGTACTTACTCACCAATGATTATAATGATGTTCATTCTCCCAAAGATGGCGCGAAAAATTGGTAAAAAGGAAGTATGTTCGGTTGGTGTTGCTGTAGCGGCTCTAGCAAATATCGTTCTATTCTTCTTGCGTGGAGTTGACCCATCAATTCTCATGTGGATATTCCTTGTCATGTGCTTCATTAGTGGTTGTGGCCTCACCACGGTGGTAATGCAACTTTGGGCTATGGCTACAGATGCCACGGACGATATTGAAGTCACCACGGGAAGTAGAGATGATGGCACAGCTTATTCTGTGTTCAACTTTTTCAGAAAGCTTGGTCAAGTTTTGAGCGCAATTTGTGTTAATGGTGCTCTTCTTGGCATGAACTATAAATACAACAAAGGTGCTGTTCAGACTCTTGAAAATCTTAAGAAGATGTACGATCTTGCAACGCTCATCCCTGCCATTATGTTTGGACTAATGGCGCTTATCCTGTTTGTGTTCTATCCGCTCTCTCGTCAGAAGGTGACAGATCTTCAGGTGCTTAAAGAGCAAAAGCTCAAAGAATCATACGAGAATAAGACTATTGAAATTTAAAAACTTTTTGATGCCATGAATGCACAACCATTTGTGGCATCAACTTTATAATCCCTAGCTTGATTTCCAGCAACACAACATTCACCTTTCTCTAAAACACAATCTGGACCAATGGAAACACTGCCCTCAAGGCAAAGGAAAAGTTTTGGCCCCGTTGTTTCAATTAAAGGTGCAATGCCCTTAATGACGGTTAGCGCAAAACCATCTGGCGTTGAGAAACGCTGACCTTCAGAAGTGCTCACACTTTCCATTGGGGCTGGGGAATAGGGCTCAGAGAGCATGATATGCTCAAGTTCTTCTACGTCTATACGTTTTTTAGTAAGACCTGCTCTAAGTACGTTATCTGAGTTGTTCATAAGTTCAACACCGTTTCCATGGACATAGGCATGAAGAATGCACGGCTTAAGGTAAATTGCTTGGCCTTCACTTAAACGAACAATATTTAAGAACAAAGGAGCAAATACTCCGGGATCTGAATATTTTGGATAGATTGTGTTAAAAACTTCAAGTTGGTCAGAAGTTAGTGCATCTTTATTGTCTGAGAGTTGTTTTATTGCAAGATTTAAGTCTTCTTTAGGTAGATGATAGAGCGTGTGAAAGAATTCGGATATACTTCCTACTTTGGAAAAATAGCTTGTCCAAACATGTGGCACAACCCGCTGAAAATCAGTTTTTATGGCTTCAAGTTTCCTAAAACCACACATTAGAAGAACTGGAGTTAATGCATAAAGCATCTCTGCTTTTGGATTGGAATCTTGATAAGACTCATTATTAGATGCATAACCAACTTTTGCCTGCTGTGCATTAGGATGACATTGTAGACTTAAAGCCTCACCTATTGCCAGAACCTTCAATAGAAAAGGAAAATCTCCCTTTTGATCTCCAACAAAATCAGGATGTTCTTGTAGATATTCAAAAAGAGGCCTTCCATAGCAACAATTACCATCAAATTCACCACTTGCACAACTCATAATAGAACTTCCGCTTTTATGTGCACCAATCCAAAGTTCTGCTTTAGGCCCGGCGACCTCTTGTCCAAGTAAATTTGCTATATAATAATCGTTTCCCCAAGGATAATCTTTGATTACGGGTGTAAGTTTAACAATTCCTCTCACAATCACTCCTCAACAGCAGCAAGTTTTTTGTTGCTATTATCAAGAACGTTGGTAAAGACGGCTGTTGTAAAGATTATTCTCCACATCCACGACAAGAACATAAGGAAGAAAAGCACTGCAGCAAGAGAACCATATATGACAAATTTGCTGACCGAAAATTTTACTATAAGTTGAAAGATATACTCTAGCAAAAATATCATTACGGCACCAATGCCAGCACCCGTAGCTGCAGCTTTAGCAGAAACATCACAATCTGGTAAGAAATATAACATTCCAAAGATTGCAAAATAGCCCATTACTTTTGAGACAAGAAACCTACATAAATCCTCTACCTTGCTGGAGGCAAAGCCTCCATCAAAGGATAAGAAAGAGGCAAGTACTCTTGTGTAAAACGTTACAAGAAGAGCAATTGCTATCATTCCAACAATCATAGATACAGCATATTTTCCAATTCTTATTGCTATATTTCTTTTGTTGTTACAGTGAAAAAATTTGTTTAACGTAACATGAAGAGTATCTATCAAGAGCAAGAAGGTGATAAAGAAGGAGATAAAGCTGATTATCCCTAGGCTCATGGCAT
>CAVKHB010000040.1:0-8876 GCA_963656005.1 Coriobacteriaceae bacterium | reverse complement strand
GCTTGGATATGGGAGCTGCAGAATTTATTCACAAAAAACTTTTAGCTCTTAGAAAAGAAGGCGTTGGTATTCTTCTTATCAGCGAAGAGTTGGAAGAAATTATGAATCTAAGTGATAGAATTGCCGTAATCTTCAAGGGTAAAAATCAAAAAATTCTCATGAGAGAAGAAGCTAATAGTAGTAGGCTTGGCATTCTCATGGCGGGAGTAAAAGAGGATGAGTAATTATAAATTTTGGTACAAAGTGACGGTCTTAACAGTTGCAATTCTTGTTGCATTGTTTGCTGGAGCTTTAATTATTCTTGCTGTTGGTGGGAATGTCTTTGAGACTTACTGGATAATTATTTCTATGCCGTTTAAAAACATAAGATCTCTCTGTGAAGTCTTTACTAGGATGATTCCTTTAATAATTATTGCATTAGGTATAAGTGTTTCTTCTCGTAGTGGTATCAACAATATCGGTGCTGAAGGGCAAATGTATATGGGCGTTATTGCATCATGTGCTGTAGCTCTACACTGTGACGGGATTCCAAGAATTATTGCAATTCCTCTTTGTATTATATGTGGTGCATTAGCTGGTGCTGCTTATGGTTTTATCCCAGGCGTTTTAAAGGCAAAACTTGAAGTAAGTGAACTTCTTTCTACTGTTATGCTTAACTACGCAGCTACACAGTTTTATGTTTTCTGCATTAGAATTCCAATGCTTGATCCAAATGAAAAAACTGGGACTCCTATGAGCGCTAGAATTTCTCAAAATGCAACCTTAAGTAAATTTATTAAGGGAGCATCTTTGCATCAAGGAATAATTCTTGCAGCAATACTTGTAGTTTTTATATACATCTTGTTGTTCAAAACAACGTGGGGATACAAAATGAGGGCTGCTGGAGCTTCACAGAGAGCTGCTCGGTATGGCGGAATAAATGTTCCAAAATACTTAATCATTTCCATGATGATTTCTGGCGCTTGTGCAGGTATGGCAGGGGCCGTTGAGCTAATGGGTGTTCAAGGAAGAGCTATGGAAGGCATTACTTCTGGTTATGGCTTTTCTGGTATAGTTGTTGCTCTATTTGGAGCTTTACATCCACTTGGTATTATTCCAGCTGCTTTCTTCTTTGGAATACTTTTGTATAGCCAAGTAAACTTGCAAATTCTAACTTCTGTTCCACCAAACCTTGTTTCTACTCTTCAGGGTTTAATTATTCTAATAATTGTTGCTGTTCAAATGGTTATAAATAACCCTTATTCACAGGATCATTTTAGAAAACGTTTTTTCAAAAGGACAATAAAGGAGCTCTGATATGGATTTTATAATTAATACTCTTACACTTACTGTTAGATTTTCAGCTGCTCTTCTTATGGCATCAATGGGTGAAATGTTCAACCAAAAAGCGGGCATTTTTAACCTAGGATGTGAAGGCGTAATGAGCATGGGCGCTTTCCTTGGAATGTTAATCCCATTCTCTTTTGGTGGTGCTTCAGCGGTTCCTTGGTACATAAATATTCTAGGTCTCCTTGCAGCTACTGTTTGTGGTGCTTTAATGGGCCTCTTGTTTGGAGTCATTGTTATTTCATTTAGAGCTCCTCAGGGAATTGCAGGTATTGGTATGCAAATGTTTGGTGTAGGCCTTGCAGGAACTTTCTTTAGATCTTACATTGGTGGAACACAAGCAATTTATGGCGTTTCTGCCACTTCCATCCCAGTGCTTTCAAAGATTCCAATCATTGGTGAAATATTATTTACCCACAACCCTGTTGTTTATTTTGCTTATCTCATGGTTCCAATTGCTTGGTATGTCATTTACAAAACACCATGGGGTCTTAAAGTTAGAGCTGTTGGAACTCACCCAAGAGCTGCAGACTCCCTTGGAATTAATGTCAATGGAATTAGATATCAAAGCCTTGCCGTTGGAAGTGCTATGGCCGGTTTTGCTGGTGCTTTCTTAACTCTTTGCCAAGCAAAGATGTTCAATGCAGGTATAATCAATGGAAGAGGCTTTATTGCTGTTGCTCTTGTTTATTTTGGAAAATGGCATCCTGTAAAGATTTTCATTGGAGCTGTGCTATTCACTTTTGCTCAAGTGTTCCAAACTCAAATTCAGATTTTTGTTCCTCAGTTCCAATACTATGAATTCTTAACAATGCTTCCATATGTTTTGGTTATTGTTGTTTTGGCATTTAACAGAGAATCTAACAAACTTGGACCTGCTGCATTAGGCAAGCCATTCAATAGAGAGATGAGAATCTGACGAGTTTCATATCACAATACACCTACTCTAACTCTAGCGCTAACGCTAACTTTAACGCTCAAGGGCAACCTTGAGCGTTAGTTTGTAAAACCGCAAATTTCATCAAATTGGCTGTATCTTCAAAAACGTTGTAAGTACAACATAGAGTCTGATATGATGGTTATAGAATAACGGGACGGGAGATGAAAGAAGATAAGAGGTAGTTTTTTGAGAACATACAAAAACAGAGAGGAACTCAAATCTGAAATAGACAAAACTTTCACTTCCTATATTTCAGAATTTGACAATATCCCAGAAGATCTAAAAGACAAGAGAGCCGATGGTGTTGACAGGACGCCTGCTGAAAACCTAGCCTATCAAGTAGGCTGGACAACCCTACTTCTAAAATGGGAAACAGACGAAAGAAAGGGTCTTCCCGTCAAGACACCATCAGATGAATTCAAATGGAATCAACTTGGTCAATTATACCAATACTTCACCTATATTTATGCTCATTTATCTCTAGAGGAATTAAAAGCCAAACTAACTGCAAATATAAATTTCATCTATGCAATGATTGATTCTTTAAGTGAACAAGAGCTGTTTGAACCTCATATGAGAAAATGGGCAGATGGTGCCACAAAAACGGCTGTATGGGAAGTATACAAATTCATCCATGTGAATACCGTTGCTCCATTTGGCACTTTCAGAATAAAAATCAGAAAATGGAAGAAGGCCGTACTGAATTCTTAAGCTTCCAAAAAGAGTCTTAAATCTATGCTTTTAATGGGCTGTCATCCTACATTTTTGACGGCCCAAATCCTACATTTTTATGTTGACTTTTACAAATGAACACCAATCGTTTATAGCTGTATTCACTTTTTAACAATATGGGTGCTGATTTTTATCTACAAACTGGAAAACCCACCCCAACCACTATTTTATGCTATACCTTTTAACGATAGCAATTAACAAAGTCTTTACAGATAAAGAGTTTCAAACGCGGGGTGTTCACATTTTTGACATCAATACTACCGTAGGGAGTTCTAATAACGGGCAAGAACAAGGAGCAAGTGAAGGACAATGCTCTGCTGCATGGCCTGAACGCAGTGACGCAGTTATTGCCTAGTTAGTAGAACGACCGTCTCAACGTGGGGCGTTTGGGCATAGAAGTCAAAAAGTTTAATACTTTGCGCCTTGTAGCCTAAGGTTTCAAAGCGCTGGACGTCGCGGTGCAAGGTTGGTGGATAGCAGGAAACATAAACAATGCGAGAAGGAGCCCTGGAGGCAATCATGGCAGGCACTTCTTTAGCAAGACCCACGCGAGGAGGGTCAACAATAACGGTATCTACTCCCCTTTTTTTAGGGCTCCACTTTTCGACAGGCGAGGTAAAGAAAGTAGTTTTTTTAAGATGCCTTTTAGCTAAATCTAGGCAGTTTTTATTCATCTCAACAGCAACCACTTCATATTTATCTTCAAGGTATGCGCTGAATGTACCTACCCCACTATACAGATCCATAACTTTGGGGCCCTGAACGCAAGAAACAACGTATTCAATCAAATATGGTAAAAGCTTTAAGTTAGATTGAAAGAACACCTTATTACTAACAGGCAAAGCATGTCCATTTATTGTGATATGAGAAATACCGTCACCAAAAAGAACTCCAGTATCTGTTGAAATACATGGTAGTTCCATATTTTTTAATTCCCACGCATTGATTTTGGGAGGATTTGCAATGAATTCATTTAACGCTGAATCCGCTATAAGGCACTTGTCAACAGCAACAGCATTATTGGAATCTTCAGAGCAGAAACCTAGGGTTGCTTTTCCTCCATTTATCCTGTACTGAAAACGGGCTCTGCTGCGGTAACCAAACTCACCAGAAGGCAAATCAGGAGGTAAGACAGAGGGAAGAAATTCCAAGTCAATATCAGAAAACAGTTGCCTGAGCAACTCCTCTTTTGCGGAAATCTGGGCCTCATAAGTAAGCTCAATCCAAGGACATCCTCCACATTGAGAGCTATACTTACAAGGCGATACTCTCCTCATTGGGCTACGCTTGATAATGTTAATTGGAACAGCAGAACAATAGTCTCTTTTCTCATCAACTATCTTAATTTCTGCCCCTTCTCCTGGAAATAGGCCATTGAGAAAAACAATTCTACCATCTTCAAGGTGACCAATTGTACGGCCACCCTGAACAAAATTTTCCGCCGTGACTATCAACTCACAAAACCTTACTTTACCATCTCTTCAAGTTGCTTTGCATAAGAAGCAATGATATCCATACCCTCCTGCCAAAAAGCAGGATCTTCCAAGTCAATCCCGGCAGTTGTAGCAACATCCTTAGCTGGAAGTTGGCCAGTCAAAGACAACAGCTCATTGTATTTTTCATAGAATGGCCGACCATCAGACCCATTAGAACCATCAGAAACAGATCTCTCACTTCTATGAAAGAGTCCAAGAGCAAAAAGCTGTCCAAAAGCATACGGATAGTTGTAGAAAGAAAATCCCGCACTGTAATAGTGTCCCTTAACCGCCCACATGTATGGGTGAAGGAAATTCTCATCAAGGCCATCGCCATAAGTCTTTTTCTGACAATCTATCATGATAGCGCACATCTCATCGGGCATGAGTTCGCCATCTTTTCTGCGTGCAAAAAGCTCTCTCTCAAAATAGAAACGGCACAAGATATCGACACAAACTTGGCATGCGCTTTGCACGAACTGCTCAATAATTGCAACTTTCTCCTCGTCTGTCGCCTGCTCCACAGCGCCCTTGAAAACGATAAATTCGCTGAAGATGGACGCCGTCTCCGCAAGGGTCATTGGATATTGTCCTAAGAGCGATGGCTTTGTGCTAATAATATGGTCATGCCATGCATGCCCAAGTTCATGGGCAAAAGTTGAAACGCCATCATAAGTGCCATCAAAGTTTGCAAAAACTCGGCTTTCTTTAATTTTTGGAATGTAGATATCGTAGGCGCCACCCGTTTTGCCAACTCTTGGAAGAGGGTCAATCCAATTTGCATTAAAGGCATGGTCAGCAAACTTGCCCATTTCAGGATTAAAGAGGCCATACTGCTTAGCAACAAACTCGTGAGCTTGGTCAAGGGTGTAAACCATGTTTGCATTTCCAACAGGAGCAAACAAATCATAGAAAGCCATTTTATCAATACCAAGAAGCTTAGCCTTAGTTTTCATATAAGAACGGAACATTGGAAGGTTCTTTTCAAGGGTTCCAATAAGAGCATCCAAAATCTTTTGGTTAATGCGCGCTCCATGCATAGAACGCTCAATTGGGCTGTTCCATTTCCTGCGGTTCTCAAGAGAGAGACAGGTTCCCTTAATGCCATTTAGAGCATAGCAGAAGGCGATTTCGTGTTCTTTCCACACCTTAAGTTCCGCTTCATAAGCCTTCCGTCTTATCTCACGGTCAGCATTCGTAGCAAGAGCTCTGAGTTGGATTACCGTTAGCTTTTTCCCATCAAGTTCTGCACAAGCAGAAGAGGAAATAGCTTCCTGCAATCTAGAATAGCTATCCGAACCACTCCTAGAAAGATCAGCTGCAAGTTCTTCCATCTCTTTTGACATTTGATGCTTTGCATCGTTTGCAATCTCATGAAGAACATAAGTGTAATCCGGATTTTTTTTACAATAGGCTTCAACCTCCTGAGGATGCTCTGCAACATAAGAAGTAAACAACGTATCGCATACAGCCAAATCCATTGAGAGTTCTTCAAACTTATTTAAGGCATTAACAGCAGCCTTGTCAGTTGTGTTCGTAGACACTTGACAATAAGCATAGGAAGAAATCGTAGTGCTTAAATCATTCATTTCGTTTGTCCTGTCTATCAGATTAGCCAAGGATGCCTCATTATTCTCAATTTCAGCTTTAAAAGCAGAAAGCAAGCTCTTTAATCTAGCTAAATCGTCATTAAATTCCTTAGAATCAACACTAGGATAGATAGTTTTTAGATCCCATCTTTTTTCTTCCATAAAATCCTCCAAAAAAGCTTCAGAAGCTTCAAAAATTCTCATAAATCCAAATCAAATTCTGCAATCTTATTTATCAAGGTTCGTCTAGTAATACCTAGCTCTTCGGCAGCCTTAGTACGGTTTCCTTCCCAACGTCTGAGAGCCCTTTCAATAGCCTGTTTTTCAACTTCCCTCAAAGATTGTGCACTACTGTCATCAGAAGAGGACATTGTTTTATTATCAACAGGTTCTAGCTCATCAGGCCTAAGTTCTAAATCGTTTGCACCAATGATATTCCCATCTGTAAAGATTGCAGCTCTTTCTAGTATATTTTCCAACTCTCTAATGTTGCCGTGAAATCTATAGCCTTTAAGCATTTCCATAGCTTCTGGAGTAAGTCCAGTAAGTTGGCGCCCCATACGGGCATTAAGTTTCTTAAGAATCCACGCAGTAAGAAGAGGAATATCTTCCGTTCTTTCTCTAAGAGGTGGAACATGAATTCGTACAACGTTAAGCCTATAGAAAAGATCTTCTCTAAAAGAACCTTCTCTTACCATATCTTCAAGATTTCTATTCGTTGCGCAAACAATTCTTGCGTTAATAGGAATTGGCTGAGTTCCACCAAGCCTAGTTATGGTTCTCTCCTGCAAGACTCTTAGTATTTTCACCTGAAGAGCATGTGGCATCTCGCCAATTTCATCAAGAAAAAGGGTACCACCAGAGGCCAACTCAAACATTCCCGTCTTTCTTGCAACGGCACCTGTAAAGGCCCCCTTCTCATAACCAAATAATTCACTTTCCAAAAGATTTTCAGGAACGCCACCAATATTAATAGCAACAAAAGGACCAGCGGAAAGAGGACTCTGCTGATGAATAGTTCTTGCAATAACTTCCTTTCCAGTACCACTTTCACCTGTTACAAGAACACTTGAATTAGTCATTGCAATTCTAGCAATCATATCCTTAATTCGCCTTATCTGCACACTTTCTCCTATGAAAGCGTGATCTTGGGGCATCCTTTCTTCTGTTTCTTGAATATTTCTAAAGTTCTGCGCCTCCACCAACTGCTTAAGTTTGATAGCTACTTCTTCCGGATTAAATGGCTTTACAATGTAATCTTGTGCCCCATGCTTTAAAGCCTCAACAGCATCAGTAATTTCCCCATGGGCACTGACCATGATAATTGGCATTCTAAAGCCTTCCTGCCTTATCCACTTAATCAGCTCAAGCCCATCCATTCCAGGCATTCTCAAATCTATCAAACAGCCATCAAACGGTTCTTCTCTAAGAAGTCGCTGTGCAGAAAACGCATTCTCTGCTCCTTTTCCATCAATGGACTCTGTTTTGAGGTATCGGACCATTAAATCACGAATATTGGTTTCATCGTCAACAATTAAAATCTTCACTTTGACGTCTCCTTCTTAACCTGATCTTTCCCCTCTTCTTTAGAGCTCGGAAGCACAACCTCGGCAATCGTACCTCCACCATCTCTATCATACAACTTTAACGTACCCCCCACGGCAGCGACAAACTCACGCGAGATAGAAAGCCCAATTCCAGAGCCATTTATTTTTGTGGTATAGAACGGGTCAAAAATCTTGTCTTTAGCCTCCTTCGCAAGGCCATCTCCCCTATCCAAAACCCTCACCACCACGCTATCCTTTCGTCCCCTACGAATCTCAACCGATACCTGTGGGTCTCTATTTTGCGTACTTTCTGTCGCATTCTTGATTAAGTTTTCAAAGACCGATCTCGCTCGGTCAGCGTCAAAATTAACATAAACCTTTTCAAGGCCATCGGTATTTATCTCAATGGGCATTGCAAATAAGGATGCAATGTTTGTGATGTAGCTCACAAGCTCGAGTTCAACTGGGTTGCCAAGTGGGTTTTTGAGGAACTCGCTCACTCGGTTTGTCAGGTTGGTGAGGCGTTGAATCTCGCTATCCATAACACGCAAATCCTCGTGGTACTCCTCTGGAAGCATTTTCTTCAACAGAGCACTTTGAATTGTCATTGCACTTAGAGGATTCTTAATCTCATGCGTGAGCGTTCTAGCCGCGGCCCCTAGCTTTGCAAGACCTTGGTTCTTCTGAAGCTCCATCCTGTATCGCCTGTTGGATAGATACATGTTAAGAACAACAAGAAACAATATAGTCAGGGAGGCTATCCCAAAAACGGCCAAAAATCGCACTTTTCTAACAGAAGAATAATAAGAACTGCCGTCAAATTTAACGTAAATAATTTCGGGAAAATCCACGGGGGTATTTATTACACCATCTTTGGAAATACTAAGACTCCCAGTTTCAAGAGCAACATTTAATCGGGAAAGTCTAAAATATTCAATTTCTTCAGTATCATCGTCCCGTAAGTATATCCCAAGCGTGGAATCTTGATCCTTTTGTCTAGCTTTGACGAGTTTGGAAAGAGGAAGCGTTGTGGGAGCATCGCCAAGACGGGTATAGACCTGCCCATTTGAAGAATAAAACCCTATAGCCAGGATTCCTTCATCATTCATAACAGAAAGAGCTTTGGAAGGACTATCGGACAAAGCCATATAGACGGAATTGAAAGAACTTTCAGATTCAAACTTCATCTCTAGAACAATCTTTTCTTGGAAACTGTTGTAAATCACAAAAATCAAAGAGAGGAGGATGATATAGGCAACGGCAAGCC
>CAVKHB010000039.1:0-8952 GCA_963656005.1 Coriobacteriaceae bacterium | reverse complement strand
GTTGAGAGAGCTAAATAAGGAGATGAGTCATGGTACAGATGCAATCATACATGAATGTTGCTGACAACAGCGGAGCCAGACTTGTCCAAGTTATTAAAGTCCTCGGCGGTAGCCATAGATATGTGGCTGGCGTTGGCGACATTGTTGTTGTTGCTGTTAAGGATGCTCTTCCAAACGGCGCCATTAAAAAGGGTGATGTTTTGAAGGCTGTCATCGTCAGAACAAAGAAGGAATACCGCAGACCTGACGGTACATACATCAGGTTCGATGATAACGCATGTGTTGTCATTGATGCCAACAATAACCCACGCGGAAAGCGTATCTTTGGGCCTGTCGCTCGTGAATTGAGAGATGGATACATGAAGATTGTTTCCCTTGCACCGGAAGTGTTGTAGGAGAGCCGTTATGAGACTGAAGAAAAACGACACAGTCAAGATTATTGCTGGAAAAGACAAGGGTGTCACCGGCAAAATCATTAAGGTTGACCCAGAGAACGAGAGAGTCTACGTTCAGGGCGCCAACATGGTCTCCAAGGCCATGAAGAAGAGGAACCAGCAGGATCAGGGCGGAATCGTAAAGATTGAAGCTCCAATCCATGTTTCAAATGTTGCTCTTGTTGTAAATAAGAGTGGACAGACAAGCAGAGTTGGTTACAAGTTTGATGAAAGTGGAAAGAAAATCCGCTATGCAAAGAAGACTGGAGAGGCAATCTGATGGAAAAGTTCGTACCAAACTTGAAGAGAAAGTATCTTGAGGAAGTTGCTCCAGAGCTTTATAAGGATTTTCAGTATACTTCAAAGATGCAGATTCCTGCTCTTGAGAAGATTGTTGTCAGCGCTGGTGTTGGTGACGCAATTCAGGACAAGAAGTATTTGGAAGCTACAGTCAAAGAGCTTGAGCAGATTACTGGTCAGCACGTTGTAAGAACAAAGGCTAGAAAGTCAATTGCTAACTTCAAACTTCGTGAAGGAATGGAAATTGGTGCCATGGTTACCCTTAGAGGTGACAATATGTGGTACTTCCTTGAAAGACTGATTTGCATTGCTCTTCCACGTGTTAAGGACTTCAAGGGCGTTAAGCCAAACGCATTTGACGGTCATGGAAACTATGCCTTGGGAATTACTGAACAAATCATTTTCCCAGAGATTGATTATGATAAGATCGTTCGTGTTAGCGGTTTGAACGTTGCAATCGTAACTACAGCTAAGACAGACGAAGAAGGTTTTGCCCTGCTCAAGAAGTTGGGTATGCCGTTCAGCAAATAAGGGGTGTAGAGTATGGCAAAAAAGTCAATGATTATTAAGGCGCAGAGAGAGCCGAAGTTCAGTACAAGAACTGTTCGCCGTTGCAGAATCTGCGGAAGACCCCGTGGATATATGCGCAAGTTTGACATGTGCAGACATTGCTTCAGAAAGCTTGCCAGCGAAGGTCAGATTCCTGGCGTAACCAAATCCAGTTGGTAGGAGTGCAGAAATGGCAGTAAGTGATCCTGTTGCTGATATGCTGACAAAAGTCAGAAATGCTAGTTTGGCTAAGCATGAAAAAGTAGATGTTTCTAATTCAAAGCTCAAGCTTCAGATTGTTAAGATCATGAAGAACGAGGGCTATATTAAGAATTTTAAGAAAGTCACCAAAGACGGTGCCACATTTCTTCGCGTATTCTTAAAGTATGATGACAACCAGAATCCTGTCATCCACGGTATTGAGAGAATCTCAACTCCTGGTCGTCGTGTTTACTCCGGATACAGAGAAATGCCACGTGTTTACAATGGATACGGCATTGTCATCGTTTCGACTTCCTGCGGTGTAATTACTGGCAAGAAGGCATCTGAGCAGTTGGTCGGCGGTGAGCTGATCTGCTCAATTTGGTAAAAGGTGGTTAACTATGTCTCGTATAGGTAGATTACCAATTGATGTGCCTAAGACGGTCAAGGCTTCCATCAAAGACGGAGTTATTACCGTAGAAGGTCCAAAGGGAAAACTTTCACAGGTTATTATGCCAGCTATCCATGTTGAGATTGGCGAGAACCAGATTGTTGTAACAAGAGAGAACGAAGAGAAGGCTACAAAGGCTGCTCACGGTCTTACAAGACAGCTGATTCATAACATGGTTATTGGTGTTTCCGAAGGATACCAGAAGAACCTTGTGATTGTTGGTGTTGGTTATAAGGCTGAACTTCAGCAGAAGAACCTTGTATTGACTCTTGGCTACGCTAACGACATTGAGTTTGTCATTCCTGAGGGAGTAAAGATTACTCTTGAGACTCCCAACAAGATTAACGTTGCAGGAATTGATAAACAGCTTGTTGGTCAAGTTGCAGCTGATATTCGTAGTCTTAGAAAGCCTGAACCTTACAAAGGCAAGGGTATTAAGTACGATACAGAGCACGTACGCTCCAAGAGCGGAAAGTCTGGTAAGAAATAAGGCGGGTTGAAGATATGAATAGAGTTATTGATAAAAAGAGAAAGCACGCAAGAAGAAAGCTCCATATCAGAAAATCCATTTCCGGAACTGCCCTTAGACCAAGAATGTCTGTTTTCAGAAGCAACCTCCACATGTATGTTCAGGTTATTGATGACACAACAGGCAACACTTTGGTTAGTGCTGGAACAGTTGAGAAGGAACTTGCCGGTCTCAAGAATAACGTTGAAGATGCTGGAAAGCTCGGAGAGATTCTTGGACAGAGATGCATTGAGAAAGGTATTCAGACTGTCGTATTTGATAGAAACGGTTACCTCTATCATGGTATCGTTAAGGCTATCGCTGATGGCGCCAGAAAAGCCGGTGTAAAGTTCTAAGGTGGTTAGTATGGAAAGAAACAGAGATAAGAGAGAGAGAGAAAACCAGCCCAAGGAATTCCTTGAGAAGCTGATCAAACTCAATGCAGTGTCCAAGACCGTCAAGGGCGGACGCCGCAGATCCTTCTCAGCCCTCGTGGTCGTAGGTGACCAGAAGGGTAGAGTTGGCTACGGTATGGGTAAGGCTAATGATGTGTCCGATGCTATCCGCAAGGCCACCGAAACAGCAAAGAAGAGCCTTATTGTTGTCAACGTTAAGGATTCTACAATCCCACATGAAGTTCTTGGTAATTTCAAGAGCGCTAGCGTTCTTCTTAAACCAGCTTCTCCAGGTACTGGAATCATTGCAGGTGGTGCAGTTCGTGCCGTATGTGATGCTTGTGGAATTAAGGATCTTCTTAGCAAGTCTTTGGGTTCAAAGAACACTATCAACACTGTCAAAGCTACCTTTGATGGTCTTGAGCATCTTTTCTCAGCAAAGAAGGTTGCTGAGGACAGAGGCAAGAATCTCAAGGAAATTTGGGGGTAAGGTATGGCAAAGCAGATTCGTATTGAATTGGTAAAAGGCCTTGCAGGCTGCCTCCCAAAGCAGAGAGCCACAGTTAAGGCTCTTGGCCTTGGTAAGATCAATAGTAGCGTCGTTAAGGATGACACTCCTGTAACGAGAGGCATGGTTCGTGTCGTTGAACATCTCGTAAAAGTTGAGGAGATATAATATGGGACAGATTCATGCACCAGAAGGTGCCAACAAGAAAAAGACCATAGTAGGCCGTGGCGCATCCTCTAAAGGCAGAACATGTGGAAGAGGCTTTAATGGCCAGAATTCCCGTTCTGGCGGTGGTGTTCGTCTTGGTTTTGAAGGTGGTCAGATGCCTCTCTACCGCCGTGTAGCAAGAAGAGGTTTCTCCAACTATCCTTTCAAGAAGGAATATACCGTTGTATCTCTTGATGTCATCAATGAAGCTTTCAAAGATGGCGAGACAGTCAATCTTCAGGCTCTTAAAGACCTTTGCATTGTCAAGGGTGATGTTGAAGCTAAGATTCTCAACAACGGAGAAATTTCAAAGAAAGTTGTTGTTGAAGGTATAAAGGTTTCCGCTTCTGCGGCAGAGAAAATCAAAGCCGCTGGCGGCGAAGTCAGATAATAAAGGAAGGTAGTGATGTCAAACACCATTTCCGACATGTTCAAGATGGAAGATCTCAGGAAGAAGATTCTCTTTACACTTTTAATCCTCGTTATTACGAGAATTGGAACAGTTATTCCTGTCCCTGGTGTAAACCCAACTCTTCTTGAGCAGTATTTCCTCAGTCAGTCCGATAGTGGAAACTTGGGACTTGTGGAATATCTGAATTTCTTCTCTGGTGGAGCTTTCTCCAACTTCTCTTTGTTCACACTTGGTGTTATGCCTTACATTTCAATGCAGATTATCGTCCAGCTTCTTATGCTGATAATTCCTACACTTAAGAAGTGGGGCGAAGATGCTGAAGGCAGAAGAAAGATTCAGAAGCTTACCAGATACGGTACAATACTCGTGTGTTTGCTGCAGTCCTTTGTCGTGACGGTTTACGCAAGAAGCATTCAGAGCTACTTGCCAGGTGTCATAACAATAGACATGCTTCCTTTCACACTTATTTCAATGCTTACAGTAACAGCTGGTTCAATGGCTTTGGTATGGCTTGGTGAAAAGATTACACAGTTTGGTGTTGGAAACGGCATTTCACTGTTAATCTTTGCTGGTATTGTTGCAAGAGTTCCATCTGCTCTGAACGAGCTTATTCAAGGAATTATTGCAGGAACCATCAATCCACTACTTGTAGTCCTTGTTCTAGTTATGTTCGTTATCGTTGTAGCCCTCGTTGTCTGCGAGCAGGAAGGCGAGAGAAAGATTCCAGTTAACTACGCCAAGA
Source organism: Coriobacteriaceae bacterium (assembly GCA_963656005.1). GTDB lineage: Bacteria > Spirochaetota > Spirochaetia > Sphaerochaetales > Sphaerochaetaceae > UBA9732. The sequence continues at coordinate 4,245 of CAVKHB010000039.1, read as the reverse complement.
GAGTTGTTGGAAGAAAGATGTATGGTGCTCAGAGTTCCTACATTCCTTTCAAGATCAACCCAAGTGGAGTTATTCCTGTAATCTTTGCCTCTGCTATCCTGACATTCCCTCTGCAGATTGCACAAGCCTTGGGCTCAAACGTTAGATGGCTAAATGCAGTTGCAAATTGGCTTGATCCTCAGGGTGCCCCTTATCTAATCATCTACACCATCTTGATCATTGCCTTTGCATTCTTCTACACACAGGTTTCACTCAATCCTGTTGAGATGGCAAAGCAGATTAGAGAGAACGGTGGAAGCGTTCCAGGAGTTCGCAGTGAGAAACTTGAAGAGTATCTCACAAAGGTTCTGAATAGAATAGTTCTTCCAGGTTCACTCTTCTTGGCTTTTATTGCATTGATTCCTACACTTATCCAAATCATCTTTAAGTTCCCATCATCAGTTGCAATGCTGTTTGGTGGAACCTCACTCATCATCCTTGTTGGTGTTGAGCTTGATTTGATGAAGCAGATTGAGAGTATCATGAAGATGCACCACCACGAGGGATTTGTGGGCGTGAAGAAGATCAAATCCAAGAATTTATAATTGCGCAAGGAGCAGATCATGAAAGTTAGAGCAAGTGTTAAACCTATGTGTGACAAATGCAAGGTTATTAGAAGAAACGGTGTTGTTCGCATTGTCTGCGAAAACCCAAAGCATAAACAGAGACAGAAATAATTAGGGAGGCCTTTGATGGCGAGAATTGCAGGTGTAGATTTACCTAACAAGGCTACAAAAATTGCTTTGACATACATCTACGGAATTGGAAGAACTTCAGCTGAAGAGATTTGCCAGAAGACTGGTGTTGATCCTAATGCTCGTATCAATACACTTGGTGCAGATGTTCTTGCTGAACTCCGTAAGGTAATTGAAAATGACTATGTTGTTGAAGGAAGACTTCGCACACAAGTCAATCTTAACATCAAGAGATTGATGGACATTGGATGCTACCGCGGATTGAGACACAGAAAGGGTCTTCCTGTACGTGGTCAGAGAACAAAGACCAACGCACGTACACGTAAGGGTAAGAAGAAGACCATTGCTGGTAAGAAGAAGTAAGGAGTAGAATATGGCAAACGCAAAACGCAAAACAAAAGTCAAGAAGACTGTATTTGAAGGCAATGTCTATGTTCAGGCTACTTTCAACAATACCATTGTTACAATTACAGATCTAAACGGCAATGCAGTGTCTTGGTCAAGCGCCGGCGGACTTGGCTTCCGTGGTGCTAAGAAGTCCACTCCTTATGCTGCACAGACAACCTGTGAAACAGCAGCAAAGAAGGCAATGGACTTTGGTCTTCGCGAAGTAAACGTATTCGTAAAAGGCCCAGGTCAGGGACGTGAGTCAGCTATTCGCTGCCTTGGAACTTTAGGACTTAAGGTTCGTTCCATTCGTGACGTAACACCAATTCCTCACAATGGATGCAGACCACGCAAGACAAGAAGAATCTGACGAAGGGAGATTAGAAAATGGCTAGATATACAGGACCAAAGTGCAGATACTGCAGAGCAGAGAGAGCTAAGCTCTTTCTTAAGGGTTCAAGATGCCTTTCCGCAAAATGCCCAATGAATACTCCAGCAGAATGCGGACTTCCTGGCAAGGATCCAAAGGCTCGCTCAAAGAAGCCTACAGACTATGCATTGATGCTTCGTGCAAAGCAGAGACTCAAGAGAATCTACTGCATGCTTGAGAAGCAGTTCAAACTTACATTTGATGAAGCTAGCAGACTTCCTGGTAAGACAGGTGAGAATCTTGTTGGTCTTCTCGAACGTCGTCTTGACAACGTTGTTTTCAGAATGCATTTCGCATGCAGCCGCCCACAGGCTTCACAGCTTGTTAGCCACGGTCATGTCTTTGTGAATGGAAAGCGTGTAGACATTCCTTCCTATAGACTTAAGGTTGGCGACGTTGTTGAAATTGCTCCACAGAGCAAGAAAATGATTGCGATTAAAGAAAGCTTGGTTGAAGTTAGCAAAAGCGGTGTTTGCCCATGGCTCACAGTTGATGCTGATAACATGAAGGGACAGTTTGTCGCAGTTCCAAGAAGAGAAGAAGTCAAGGAGCTTGAGGGTGTCAACGAACAGTTGGTCGTTGAACTTTACTCTAGATAAGCTTTGAGTTTCGGTTATCTGAGGCCACGTCCTAAACAGGGCAAGGCCTTGGAATAGTAAAGGAGTGTCAATGGCACGCAAAAACCTAATGAAAGGCTTTAAGAAGCCTAAATCGATTTCAATGGAGCACAGCAAGGTTGAGGCTAATTACGGTAAGTTTACAGCCTATCCGTTTGAGAGGGGCTTTGGTACCACAATTGGTAACACCCTACGCAGAGTTCTCTTGTCTTCAATTCAAGGTTATGCAATAACCGCAGTATGGTTCACCTACTACGACGCAGATGGAAGTGCCCACCTCATTTCAAGCGAGTTTGAAGCTCTTCCTGGTGTTAAGCAGGATATCTGTGAAATCATTGCTAGGTTGAAGAAACTTAGAATGAGAATGCCTGAGGAAGTTGAAACAACAACCATCTCCATTGAATGCAAGGGACCGGGAACAATCACTGGTGCTGATTTTGAGAAGGATCGTGTTGAAGTTATTAACAAAGATCTTGAGATTTTTGATATGATGGACGACGCGAACATTGAAATGGTAGTACAGATTGATTTTGACAGAGGCTACGTTCCAGCAGAGCTTAGCCAAAACTATGTTGAAATCATTGGAACCATTCCAATTGACGCAATCTTCTCTCCTGTTACTCGTGTAAAGTACTCAATTGAGCCTACACGTGTTGGACAGAGAAATGATTACGACAAGTTGAACCTTGAAATCTGGACAGACGGTACAATTTCCCCTGAGAATGCCTTGGCTGAGGCGGCAAAGATTGCAAAGGATCACTTCTCAATTTTCATCAACTTTGATGAAAGTATGGTTAGTGGTAACGATGAAGTTGATGAGGAAGAGGAACAGATTAGAAAGATTCTTGCTACTTCTGTTGAAGAGCTGGAGCTTACTGTCCGTTCAAGCAATTGTCTAAAGAATGCAAACATTCGCACAATTGGTGATCTCACAAAGATGACTGAAGAGGAAATTGCAAAGACAAGGAACTTTGGTAAGAAGTCCTTATCCGAAATCAAAGACAAGCTCAAGGAATGGAATCTTGGACTTGGAATGACAGACTACAGTGTCCTGAAGAACTCAATTAGAGTCCCAGGCAACAAGGAAGAAAACAATGAAGCATAAGATTGGATTCAATGCCCTTAGCAGAACTTCTGCAGAGCGCAAAGCACTCAAGCGCAACATGGTAACCAGCCTGTTCCGTTATGAAAGAATTGAGACAACCAAGGCTAAGGCTAAGGAAGTTCAGCGTCTTGCAGAAAAGATGATTACAAGAGCAAAGGTTGACAATGTACACAACCGCAGACTTACTTCCGCTATCCTTTTTGATGAAGCGGTCGTAAACAAGTTGTTCACTGAGATTGCTCCGCTTTATGCCGACGTTCACGGTGGATACACACGTATCATCAAGACAGCAAACCGTCTTGGAGATGCAGCTGAAATGGCTATTCTTGAGCTCACAAAGAAAACTGAAAAGCCCGAGAAAAAGTCTAAGGCAAAGAAGGAAGAGAAGGCAAAATAAGACTCTTTTCCAAAAGAAAACCTCAAACGGGGTTCAGCCGGAGTCACAGACTCCGGTTTTTTTTTGTCTTGTGGACCCTTTCTCCCGTGGCCTTTTCTCCGTGGCCTTTTCCCAGCCTTTTTCCATAGCCTTTTTCCATACCTTGACACTATATCTTGCATTGCTTACAATTATTTGATTAAAGGGGGAAAGTATGAACACAATCATATGGATCCTTCTTTGTCTCAGTTGTATAGGAATTGGCTGGCTCGTGCGCTGGCTATATGGAAAAGTAAAGCTTACTTCAGTTGAACAGCAGGCTGTGAGACTGAATCAGGAAGCTATTAAGGAAGCCGAAGCTGAAAGCAACAAACTGTTGCTTGAAACTAGAGATAAACTCCTTAAGGAGCAGATGGAACAAGAACGTGAAGCTCGCGATAGACGTAGCGAACTTCAGCGATTTGAGAGAAGATTGCTTCAAAAGGAAGAGAATTTGGAAAAAATCCAGGAAAATCTGGATAAAACCAAATCTTTGCAACAAGATAAAGAAGAGCAACTGGAGCTCCGTGATAAGAAAATTGCGGAGATGGAAGATC
>CAVKHB010000038.1:0-9004 GCA_963656005.1 Coriobacteriaceae bacterium | reverse complement strand
AAAACATTGCTAAAGGCTTCTCCATAAGCGAAGACGAAGTACGTAACATCATCTCCGCGAAATAGCTATTAAGAAAGTGATTACTACCAACCTAAAGGCTTAGTCAGGGTGTTTCCACGGCTAAGCTTTTTTTATTAACGCAATCTGTCTCAAGTGTTCAAATCGTTCACCAATCTGTTTAGGTCGTGTGGGTCGTTCCATCCGTTCCAGTCGTTCCATCCGTCCCATCCGTCCCATCCGTCCCAGTCGTTCCATCCGTCCCAATCGTCCATGTCGTCTCTGTCGCCATACAAAGCAACACTCAGCCTCAAATTCAACGTTTTTCTTGACAGCGTAAATGGAGAAGTGTACGCTAACCTCAAGGGGAGCACTTCTGCGACACTTCTTGCAAAACGGCATTGCAAAATGGCTTTGCAAAACGGCATTGCAACACTTCTTGCAACAAGATAGCAACAGTTGTTCCACTAAAAATCATAACATGGGGCAGATACTTAAGAATAGCGCATACTTATGCATACTTAAAGGTTGAGCCCAAAGGGGAAGCCATGAAAAAACTATTGTTTGCTTGCGTGATTATTGCATGTGCTTTACTTACAAGCTGTGCAACTATTTTTGATGACGACACAAGTAGCGTTGTTATTAACTCAGATCCAACTGGGGCAGTTATCAAAGTTGACGGATATGAGATGGGTACTACTCCAGCAACCTTAAATCTTGATTCTGGTTCTTCTCATACAGTTGAAATCTCCAAGGATGGATACAAGACATCAACAGTAACTCTACAAAAGAGTATCAAATGGGGATGGCAGGTTCTTGATTTATTTACAACAGGACTAATTGGAAATGCTGTGGATTTGCTTAATCCAAACGGTTATGCGCTCAAACCAGATCAGATATACATGACATTGACAGAGCTATAATTGAATAGAAGGTAACCATTTATACAAAAAGCACTTACCTTGGTAGTAATCTACTTTGGCAAGTGCTTTTTTCATCCCTATGCGCCACAGCGAACATGCGAAACAGCGAACGCCGTATCACGACAAACGACGTGCCACGCCGCACGCCAGCAAACGCAGCGCATAGCCCAAGCGAAAGCCCAACTTATAAACTTATCACCTCTTAGGCAAGGCCATAATATTCTTGAGCTCTGGCTTCTTTTCCAGGTTCTTCACAAGACCCCTAGCCCTAGCTTTGTTCACGTAAGAAGCATCCTCAAAGGAGTAATGGAAGTTAGTGTGAATGTCGTAAGTGCCATTCATCAGGGCAACAGCATCTTCTGTGATGACAAGCTCTTCATCTGTAGGAATAACAAAGATTCTGACAGGGGAATCGTCCGTGGAGATATCAAATTCAGCATTTCTGCATTTGCAAATGCTGTTCTTGTAGTCATCGAGCTTCATGCCAAAGGCCTCCATGTCGCAGATGGCGCCGTGTCTGATGGTTGGAGCCATCTCGCCAACACCAGCGGTGAAGACAACTGCGTCTACTCTACCGAGTAATGCTGCGTATGCACCAATGTACTTCTTGATTCTGTGGCATTCCATGTCCATGGCGAGCTTGGCCTTGGCATCGCCCTCATTGGCAGCCTTTTCCACATCACGTCTGTCGCTGTAACCGCAAATGCCGATAAGACCACTCTTCTTGTTCAGCGTAGTGTCCATGTCTTTGGCCGACATACCAGTATTATTCATAATGTAAGGCATGATGGCTGGATCCATGTCTCCGCTTCTGGAGCCCATGACAAGGCCCTCAAGAGGGGTAAGACCCATGGAAGTATCAATGCAAATGCCATTTTTGACAGCACAAACAGAAGCGCCGTTTCCAATGTGGCAAATAATAACATTGGTGTCCTTATTTTCTTTTCCAAGAAGAAGAGCAGCTCTCTTAGCACAATAGAGATGGCTGGTTCCATGGAAACCGTAACGTCTTACGTTGTATTTTGTGTACCACTCGTAAGGAACGGCATACATATAAGCCTCAGCTGGCATAGTCTGATGCCAAGCAGTATCCATGACAATAGCATGTGGAACATTTGGCATAACCTTGCGAGCAGCCTCAATACCCATGATATTAGCAGGCATGTGAAGTGGTCCAAGAGGAATGAGGTTCTTAAGCTGAGCTACAACTTCATCTGTAACCAATGTTGATTTCTTAAAGAGCTCGCCACCGTGCAAGACTCTGTGACCAACAGCACCAACTTCAGAGACGTCATTAATGACACCATATTCCTTGTCAACAAGCATCTTGATAATAAGTTCAATAGCCTCTTTATGCGTTGGGCATGTAAATTTTGCCTCATAATCGGGCTTTCCGGACGCTTTATGCTCAATTGTTGAATAATCAAGCCCAATTCTCTCAACAACACCAACGGCCAAGACATCCTTATTATCCCAGTCATAAACCTGATACTTTGCAGATGAACTTCCGCAATTCAGACAAAGAATAACCATATCATTCCTCCAAAACTAACAGACAGAATTTGAATTTTTTCCACCCACAATCTTAACCACATCACATGCCAATTACAAGGCATTGCATTTGCACTTGCACTGATTTTGTTGAAATTTTTGTATTAACTATTAGAGGCATTGCAACAGCCTCAAAGGAGTCAAAATGAAAAATATTTTACACAAAATGGCAACGCTTCTTGCCCTATGCATCCTCACCGTCAGCCTCGCAATAGCCAAAGACAGCCCCACGCTGACACAAAGTTCAACGCAAACCCAAAGCTCAACGCTCGCACAAGGCTCAACACTAGCCCAAAGCCCCACGCTACTTTTCACCTACACCAGCCCCAACGTCCTAGGCATCAGTGTCCAGACCCAAAACGTGCGCTACCAACTTGAAATCCAAAAGACACAAGACGGCCGCTTCCTCCTCAAAGCCCCACCCTTTTTAGAGGCCGATATTTCTAACATCCTCCACATAGGAGAAATTCAGCCACAAGGGCTCTTCACGCGCCTATTGGATCCCATGAGTGGAAATAGCGCAAGCGTAGGCTTTATTAAAGGCAAAAACTTTGTGCAAAACTTCTTGCCATCCTTTAATCCAAAGTTATCGGGCTTTACCTTGAGCTTGGATAATGTAGATGTCATTACCCTTGGCCCAGTCTTAAACCCCATCTCGCCAACAGGAATTGGCGTGATATTAGGCAATAATAAAGCGTACACCGCAGTTCTGGCCGCAACACAAAACAATGTCCTAACTCAAGGGTATATCCAAAGTTTTCAAGTCAATTGGAAAGAATTAGGCTATGGTGAGCACATGTATTTCACCCTACTTGGAGCCTCCTCAAACTCAGAACTAGGGCCTATAACAATCAAATCTGGCACGTTTATTCAGGGAGCTTATGACACAAAACTAGGTGGTGGCAACACAACTGGAATAGAACTAAAAGCCAAAACCAACACCGTAGAAGTAAGCTACGAGAATAAGATTGGAGGCATTGGAGTAAAGCTCAAGAACCTAGAAGAAAAAGCAAATCCGCAAATAAAATCCACATTAAAATTTGAGCTGGGAGAAAAAACAAAAATCTTTGGCAAACACCAAATGACTACCTTTTCTAAGCCAATCTATGGCGGAAACTCACAAGAAAGAAAAATAGAATACACAGTGGGAATTAAAATCAATAAAGTTACAGTAACTAGCCTTAATACAACAGAATATGAAGGAGATCAAGGCAAAACTTCTAATACCGTGATAATGGCAAAAGCCCAGTTAGACAGAGGAACAGTGGAATTATCCACCCAAATTCATAGACCATTAAAAGGAGATTGTGAGCTAAGAAACACCTCACTAGAATTTTCAAATACCCACAGTACTTTGCAAATTAAGAACCAAAAAGTAAAGCTCAAACTCAGGTGGATCCTACCGTTATCCAGCGCAAAGCTTGAGCTATCAATTGACCAAAACAGGCGCCTAAGCGCCCAACTTAACCTCTAGGGCTTTCAAAAACCTCTAGACATTCCAAGGAGGACTATCTAACAGAACCTTGAAGAAAGCTTTTAAATTCTGATCCATGGCCTTGGAGCCATACTCTAAATTTTTGAAAAGAGCAGCATCTCTATGAAGAATTCTGTCCCAACTTTCGTTCTCGCTACCGGGAATGATAGGACAAAACAACACCCCGTTTTGCATGGCAGCTTGATAATCCCCAGGAGCATCGCCAATCTTTAGCACGTGGTCTTTATCATACCTACCCTGCATAGCTGTTTTTATACACTCTGCCTTAGTCCCAAGTTCCTGACCAGCAACCACGGTAACGTAATCCGTAAGCCCACAGGACTGCCATTCTCTGAAAAGAGCCTCATGAGGGGTAGCAGAGACCACTACCACATCAGCAAAGGTACCAAGATAAGACAATGTGGCCTTTACACTTGGAAACGGAATAATGCCATGGACAATGCGCTCGATATTCTCATCCACCTCTTTAGACCATCTGGCAGCTGTTTTAAGCACCTCAGGCATATTGGGGTTTTGCCTAGCATATTCTTCAATGGCAGCAGCACTTAGAACCTTGGTATTAGCAATCCACTCTCTTAACGGAGTAAGGTCTGGCATTTCATAACCCCTAGAGATAACCTCAGGCCTTTGATAAACAAGCTCCAAAGTGCGAACTAAGGCAGGAAATCTATTGGTTCCCCTACTTGAAGAGTATAAATTGACAAACTCTGCACACTCTCTTGCGTATCTTGAAACACCTTGAAGACCCCAAACATTGACAGTTGCAGGACAAAAGCACTCCTTGTGTTTGAGCTCCATGTTGTCAAAAACACAGCCGTCAGAGTCCACACAAACGAGAAAATCGTGACGTTTTTCCATGTTTTCTAAAATATTACCCATAAAACCCCTCAACTTCTCCAGTCAAGCCTAAAGCCTTGTTTCCCAACGCCCGCACCAAACAAGGTTGTTGGCTCTCCCCTTAAACGGACTAATACCAACAATCTTTTCAACAGCCGCCCTAATATACTCCCGCGTAGGCGCATAAGCATTGATAAAGGTCTTCAGCATGGGCACATCAATCAAATGGTTTGTGTAATTCAACGAAACCCCAATTGTTGGCACCTCCCTAACAAACCACGGCAGCTCATTAGAATGGGAAGCCGACCACTTCACCCTCACGTTGTTTTCCTGGGCATAACCCTTCATATTTATGAACATGAAAACTACATCGTATTTCTTCTTAAATTCTTCCACACTCTCAGTTTGCATAATGCGCACACGGTTTAACACATCCTGCTTTTCACACTCCATCTCGTAGTAATCTGTATGGCAGGTCACCTCAAACCCCACCCGCTCAAGCTCTTCCACGACAATCTTTTTCGTCTTGTCCGTGCCATCTAAAAGCGAGACGGGAGCGCTTTCAATGAAATATAGCTTACACCGATTTTTCTTGTTCACCTCAAACGGAATAACCCTTTGAGTATCCTTAACCAAGGTAACAGCTTCATTGGCGCACCAAAAAGCAATATCGTGGTGTTCAGCACAACCCACAATACTAAGGCCTTCCTTTGGTGGGAATACCAACTTGTGAAGCCCAACCTTTGCCTTGAGCCCAAGAATTCTGTGAAGAGCATCGCTTAAACGTTCTTCAGTGATAGCACCAGACTTGTAGCCGTCCATCATGTAGCCAAAATCTTCATCTGGGATATTAAAATAGAGGAAGAGATCACAACCACTAGCAATAGCACCAACTACCTGCTCACGTCTTGTGGCCATTGTAGAAAGGCCAGCCATGTGAGAAGCATCCGTCATAACAAGGCCATTAAAACCAAGTTTATCACGCAATAAATCCTGTAAAAGTTCAGGTGCAATGGTTGCGGGCTTAATGTCCTCATCCTTCATGCCCGGTCTAAGAAGTTTGCTGTAGGCTGGAAGACAAATATGGCCCACCATAACACTCTCAAGCCCTGCATCAAACAATGCCTTGTAAACCTTACCAAAGGTGGCGTCCCACTGCTCTACACTAGTATCGTTACAACCCATAAGTAGATGCTGGTCACGTTCTTCTGAGCCATCGCCAGGGAAATGCTTGGTACAGCAGGCAATGCCACTTTCCTGCATACCCCTCATGTAAGCTGTTGCACAGGCAATAATTGTATCAGGGTCATCACCAAAAGCTCTTGTATTTACTATGGTATTTCTCCAATTAGAAAGAACATCTGAAACAGGGGCAAAAGACCAATTACAACCAATAGCCTTAGCCTCTTTTCCTGCAACTTGACCCATCTTGTATGCAACTTCAGCACTTGAAGCAGCACAGGCTGCTGGAGTTGCAACCAAAGTACCCTCTTTTACTGCCCCATTTCCACCAGCCTCGCAGTTAGCTGCAATCAAAATAGGAATTTTACTGTTATCCTGATAGTACTTGTTCTGATCATAGATTTCAGAGAGATTACCGCCTTGCCATCTAATAGCACTGACGTGATAATTGTTTATCATATTGTCATAATGCTCTTTTGTATGAAGAAAGTTCATGCAAATAAACAGCTGACCAATCTTCTCTTCCAAGCTCATTTTTGAAATAGTATCTTCAACCCATTTGATGGCAGCATCGTCCAAACAAAAGGGTTTTGCTTTTAAATTAACCATAGAAACTCCTTATTTATGCCAGAGCTAAAGCTTTTCTTCTCTCCAAGGCTTGAGCAATTCTTGCCTTTTCCGCAGCGCGCTTTTTCAAGAAATATCGGTTTGCGAGGAAGACTAGGAAAAGGACAAAAAAGGTCTGGTTTACAACGCTCGTGTTGGCTTCCGATAACTCCATAAGCGTAAGGCCGTAAGAAAAAATACTCAGGGTAAAAGCAGCCACAATCACCCCGGTAGCCTGATTAGATTTCTCGCCAATGTAGCCTCCAAGCATCATTGCAAACATATTGGCAGCAACGGTGCTATTACTTGTAAGACCTAGAGTTGCAGCCATCTGTGTCTGATAGGCTGCGTCAATGATGCCACCAATACAAACCAATGCACCTGCAAAGGTGTAGCACAAAACTGCATGACGGAAAATGTTAATGCCGCTGTTGCGAGCAATGAGCTGAGAGCCCTGAATGGCCTTCATCTCATAACCAAATCTCGTCTTGTTCATGATAACTGTAACAAAGAAACCAACAGCAATCATTATGATAATTGTAAAAGGTGTGCTTGTAAGAACTTCCGTTCCTGCATATCCAAAGAGGTTCAAGCCCTTCCCGTCTGAATAAACATAAGGAACGCATTCCCAAACAAGACCAAGTCCAACACCAAGAACCATTGGAGGAACTCTGGTGATGATAAACAACATACCTGTCAAAAAGCCAAAGATAAAGCCAAAAATTATGGAAAAGAAAAGGAACCAAAGACCGGTAAGGCCAAAATTCATGGCAATAACACCACCAACAATAGTACCAGCAAGTCTTTGAGCACCTAAAGACAGGTCAAAACGCCCACAGGAGAGGTTAAAAGAAAGAGCAAAGGCCAAAATTGCCGATATTCCAGTATTGCGAACCAGCGTCTTAATATCCAAAAGTGAGCCTAAAAGATGCCTACCCTTTAACGTAAGACATAGAAGCTCCATGATAATAAAGACTACAATTGGAAATGCAATAGTAAATAAAAAATCTTTTACCTTTCTACTTTTCAACATAACCACACCCCTGTGTTTGGAGATTTTTGTAAAACCTCTCTGAATTCTGGAATTTGGCCATATTTCAGGCCAAATCCCACTTTTGCTTCCCAAAAGAAGCACATTTACATAAGCTTGTTAGCAATAATTGTGTTGATATCTGCAAGCTCAGATAGCTTTGCCTCAATGTCCTTATAGGTGACAGAAGGATTTCTATCTACGCAAAGGGCGTGAAGGTCATCAGCATTGAGAATGTACGTCTCATGTGTTGTATCAAGAACACTGATTTTTTCGTATGTCTTAGCATCCTTACAGAACCATGGCTCAACCTTAAAGAGGATGGTCTTACCATCAGCCTTCATGGCATCTGCATGACCGGTGAGAGCATTGTACATAATTACAGCACACATGCCGTTTTGGATGTTAAGAGGGTTGAGAACTGCAGCATTTAACACGGAATTTCCATGGATATCCTTTGTTGCAAAGCCTGTGCTTGTCTGCTTTTCAATAGAAACAGTTCCCAAAATTTTGATATCTTTTCCAGTTGACTTCTCTACATCGGCAAGAGCATTTGTAAAGGAGCTGTAACGGAAGGTTGCAGCAAAGATATCGTATGGGCCATTCTGGAATTGAGTCTGTGCAGCTGTAAGAGCAGCAGTTACGTTTGTACCAGGATAGATGTAAATCTTTACTTTATCGTTGCCAGTTTTGACCTCGCCTGGGTTCTGGTTATTGATAATGTCATCAATTGAAGAGGAATAAACAAGACCATATTTTTCCTGCATGGCCTTAAGAATACCTTCAACAGTGTAGTAATGAGAGGCAGCACCCTGACCAATAGCACCACCAACAGCAGCACCGGAGAAGATGAAAATGCTGTGATATTCACCATCTGACAATAAATCGGCCATTGCTTCTGAATAGGCTCTTGCCATACCAGTTGCAGAGGCACCGCAATGTCCAAGATTATGAGAAACCATCTGAACATCTTTATTTAAGGTTGAATTTTGAGTTACAAACCAAATGCCCATCTCTTCTGCCTTTCTAGAACCCTGAGCAGCGGCATCGTTACTTGCAACAAAGTTAATGATACCATCACAACCTGCGGCATAGGCCTGATCCATAAAGTCAACAAGGCCATTAGCGTCAGAAAGAGTTTCTGAGAACATGAATTCCATGTTCAATGCAGGGCCAAGTTCATTTTCATAGTAAGACTTCTGAATTTCCCAAGTCTCACCTTCGTGAATTGTGCCTACACCAATCTTAAAAACTTTCTTTGACATCTGTTCTGAAGAAGCGTTAGCAAAAGCCATTGAAACCGCCACAACGGCAACAAGTAAAACAACTAGAATTTTTTTCATAAGAATCTCCTTTTTGGGGTTTCAACAAAACCCCCTTTCC
>CAVKHB010000037.1:0-9145 GCA_963656005.1 Coriobacteriaceae bacterium | reverse complement strand
AGCGTTTACTGTGTAGCCAATGGTCAGCAAGATTGAGCCAACTAGGTCTGCATACGATATACTGAAAAAGAAAATTGCAAAAGTACCCCCAACAATGACAATTGCAGCGAGATGCTTAAAAGTTCCTATTCCTGGTGGTTCAGTAAACATTAAAATTAAATACGCTATAAAAGCTGTAGCGCAAAGAATTATAAAAATCCAATAAGTTGGGATGGAAATAAAGAGATCTTCAAAAGAAAGGGAGATTGGCAATAAAAGGCTCATGATTATTGCTACAGTAAAGATAAAACCTTTTAACAGAGAAACGGCTCTATATTCGTTATTCTGATAATATAGGGCAGAGCTAATAAGAGAGAGCAGCATTAAAATGATAGAAAAAAGTACTAATCGGCTCAAGACAACAGGTGATACATAACAAAGCCCAGTTAGTTCTGCGTAGTCATAAAAAACTCTCAATTCAACAAGGACAGCCGATAAAAGAAAAATGTCTGCAAAGGCATTTCCAGGAGATTCTCCGTAGAACCATGTTTTGCAGTAAATAAGAATAAAAGCTAATAGAGAAAGCGACCTTGCTACGGATTGTGCAAAGGGAAAGTAATCACCAATGGTTGAGGTTTCACTATAGTACAGCGTCAAAGCCCCATTTATTGCTGTTGTTATACAAAGAGCCAAAATGGACAGAAGAAGAATGAGTAAAACTATAATTAGAGCTTTATTCCTCATTTCAGACTATGTCCTTCTCCCTAATATTGCAGTCTGCATTAAGATGGACGGCGGTAAAGCTTGTTCCAAGGCCAGCAAGAAGAGTATCAAACAATAGAGCAATACCATTCATCATAGGAAGAACACCTAGGATAGAAACGGCCATTGGAGTTGCACTGGAGTTGATTAGGTTCATTGCCATAGCAGAGCAGAAGAGAACTTCATATCCGGCATGCAGGCAGCTGACAAAGCTCACAATAGTACAAGCAAGAGCAATGGTTATTACTTCTGTTGTGGTTGGCATTCTGCCACTAACTGCCATAACTAGAGAGCAAGAGCAGAGAGTTCCAATCATTGCACTTCCACCTTTTGTGATGACACTGTGAAGAGGAAGAGCTGTTGCAACTACGCGTTTTTGAATTCCAAGATTAATACGGCAATCCGTGTAAAGGGCAGGGATGCTAAACATATAGTTTACGGAGAAGAAAGCTGCCGCAGAGGCTGAAAGAATTCTTCTAATTTGTGTGTAAGGATTTCTCTTAAATCCAGTAGCGATGGCATAAATCAAAGGAATGATGACTAAAAGTGTGGCAAAACCCACAATACAGAACATCACAACCCAACGCCAAGAATGGAAGATAGTTCTATCTGACCAGAGGGTTTCATACCAAGTTCCAGAGATGAAGAAAACAGCAATCCACATGAGCTGGGAGATTTTCTTCACCAGTCTAAACAGCACTTCACTCATGGAGTTGAGGACTATGTAGGCAGGACGAATTACCTCGGTTGTGGGTCTTAACGCATAACCCATAATCAAAGCCACCAAGATAATTGGTATAAGACAATCCGATGTCTTTATCAAATTCAGGAAAAGATTCACAGAAAGAGGATTAGCTGCATTTAATTTACTGATAGTTGACTGGGATAAAGCCGCAACCATTTGGGCAGCACTCTCCGCTGTTGCAGAAGAAGTAGAAGTTGTTGGGAACGCTACTGGAAATGCTGTAAAAAGCAGGGATGCTGCAACAGAAAGAAGAACAGTTGTCAATAAGCTCCAAAAGATAGTAGAGAGCCAAACAAATCCGTTAGCACCTTTCTTTCGTGTTAAAGAAGCTGTTCCTGATGTCATTGTGACAAGAACAAGAGGGAACACCATAAAGATTCCCATTCTTAGAGTCACATTTGCCATAAAGTTCATTGTTGTATAAAAGAATGAGCTTTCTTTGAAATTAACCTGAAAGGCAAGCCCCATAGCTGCGGCCGCAAGATATGTCAACCAAGTCTTCATAGCCTATAATTATATTTACAAGTGAGTGAAGTTGTCTAGCCATAGCCCCCTTAAGGGTAAATGGCAAGACAATTAGTTGGACAACTAGTAGGAAAACTTCATCCTTCTATGAGGTTGTCCAACTTATAATTTGCCTTGGAACTGCGGCTTAGCCACTTATCCAACTCTTTTTCAGATTCCTTAATGCACTGAGCTGTGATTTTTCCGTCCTTTATGTTTTTGTCATCAAGAGTCTTTGAAAGGACGTTAAGGTACAAGCATTCTTGGAAGGCTTCTCCTCTGTACCAGCGGATTCCTTGATACTCGTTGCAGCCAATGAGCATTTGGAAAGTTTTGTTTTGAAGTAAAACGTCCATTTCCTTTGGAGAAGAGCAAGTTAAAAGTGCACATCTTATAGCTATGGTTGGTTGAACTTCAAAAAGTTTATCTAGTTCAAGAGTTCTTGCAACGCTTAGCATGTCTTCAAGAGAAGAAGAGTCCGCATGAAGGAAGGGCATTTCTAAGAAAGCAGCTGAAACTACCGTAGCAAGACTGTCGTCCAAAATTAGGTTGGCATTTTGAAAAGGTTTTGTTTTGCCTATAATCTCAATGTCGTTAATCATTCCAAGAATTGTTTGTGCTTTAATTGTTTTTGGATGGAGTCCTAACTTTTCAAATAGGCCATTGAGTTCTTCCATGTAGGTGTAACAGGTTCCCAAGGTTTGCATAATGCCTTTTTTGTTTGCACTGGAAGACGAACCATTTAGAAGTGTCTTTAAGTCTTTTATAAACTTCTGATTCTTAATTGGTTCTACAGCTTCAAAAAAGGGTTCTAGATAGAGCATTCTCATCTCAAAATCGAGATCTGCCATTCCTCTATTGCCCATCTTTTCATAAAGCTTCTGATAGATGCCATCAATGTCCTCAATTTCGTATATATTAGTAAAAACTTTAGTCTGATAGCCGTTTAAGGACACTGTTAGGCCTTCTTCAAAAAGTTTTACAGAAGGCATTAAATGATAAAGGCCTTCATTAAAATCTTTGTAAATAACAAATCTTCTGACTCCTCTTGAAAGGCGTAAGCTGTTGGCAATAGAAGTGGTTTCCAATGTTCTTTCTTCCCCGTTTCTGACTAATTTGGGAGAAGATTCCATGATGGTTCCATCAACGTGTTCATACTGGTTGTTGTAGAGAACAAGAGCCATTTGTTGGTCGTTTCCATTTGTGTAGGCAAAAACAGATTCCGCAATACTTCCGTCGTTTGTCTTAACATCAAAGATTTGGAAATATTTGGACTCTGAGAACAACCTTCTCATTTTCAAAAGAGGGAAGATTCTTCTCTTGTGTTCTTCTATAAGCCTTTCGTTAGGTTTTTCAGCCCAATAAGCTCTTTGATACTCCATTCCGTATTTCTCTTTGAAGCCTTCAATTTGACCATGTCCAAACATAGGAAGACCTGGCATGGTAGCAAGAAGAGTACAGGCGCCAAAGTATTTATCGGAATCTCCAAATTGAGCTATTGCCGTATCTTCATCAGGATTGTTCATGAAATTCACGTAGCGTTTGAGAATTTCTGGATCAAAGGCAATGGTTGCCTTAATCATGTCTCTGTATTTTTCGTTGTCTTGGTTTTTAATCATGTGCATGAATGCACTGTTGTAGACTCTATGCATTCCAAGGGTTCTTACAAAATAGCTTTCCATCATCCAGAAGGCTTCTGCAATGAGAAGAGTGTCAGGCAATTCTTGTGAAACTCTGTCTACAACGTCTCTCCAAAATTCGTTAGGAATTCTGCGGTTGAATTCTTCATCCGACATTTCATAAGGGATTCTTCCAGCAATGTCTCCACCTGTTCCTGGCTTGGGGTACCAGAGTCTTTGGATATGGCGTTTGGCCAAGGTCATAGCAGCATCAAATCTGATAATAGGGAAGTTTCTTGCAACTTCAAGAATTTGCTGAATGACAGCCTCTCTTGTGGTTGGATTAAGAAAATCTAGCTGTGCAGTGTCATTCCAGGGCATTGTTGTGCCGTCGTTGCCGTGGAAGATGTAAGAAACTTTTCCAGTTGTATTATCTATTCTGCGAAAGGTTACTGCGGCGTCTGTTCTGTTGTAATAATGGTCTTCAATTCTAATATCAACCCTTGGATCTTCTGATAAATTGGGTCCGTTAAATGTATAGGAAGGGAACGGAGGATAGTCTTGTTGCATGAAGTAATCGCTATGATTCATCATCCAATCGCTATCAATTCCCGTGTGGTTTGGAACCATATCACTTGCAAGTCTGATGCCTCTTTCCCAGCATCTTGCTTTCAAATTCTCTAGTGCCTGCCAGCCGCCAAGTCTGTTAGAAATTTCATAACCTTTAAGAGAGTAAGCAGAAGCCTCTGCATCTGGATTGCCACATAAAACCTTTATCTTTTTTGAGGCAGGGCTTCTTTCCCAAAGACCAATTAACCAGAGAGCGTTAAAGCCACTGTCTCTTAGTGTATCAAGCTCTTCATTTGGAATTTGGTCTAATCTTGAGACTTCTCTTTGATATTTCTTTGAAAGCTGATCTAACCAAACCAAAGTGCTTTTTGCCATCATAACTACGTTTGGCATCCAGTTTTTGTCTGGAGTGAACATTTCATAGTCTTTGTCTTCTGCATTGAAGTCTGGAATTTCAATAGGACCAGGACCGCCACCTGCAAAATGAGGCTTTGTTTCTTCTCTAAGATAATCTTTGGCCTTTGTTAAAAGAGCTGTAAGCTCAGCTGGTAACAAGAGATCCCAATGCTCCGATATGTATTCCAACTGCTTAAGCAAAGAGTCCGGAAACAGTCTAGCTGGCATGGTAAGGAAGGAGAATAAATCATCTGCATTCTCAGTATTTTCTGTAAATGTTGTGCCTTTTAAGTAGCTACCCATCATTGCAATTAAGGCTTTTGTCCCTTGGGGAAATTCAAGGTTGCTTTGTTTGAGCATATCTCCTGTTGCGGTGATGATAGCAGGATTTGCTTCTAGAACTTGATGAACAAAGAAGGCTCTTGCTAACTCTTCAACGGAGTCAAATTGGGTTTCTCCAAGTTTTGAAGGAAACATTCTGTTGTAAAAACTTAAAACTTCCTTACAGGCTTCATTTTTTTCAGCTAAAACTCTAATGCGTGAAAAAGGATCTGAATCAGAACCTCTAAGATAGGCAGAAATTACTGTTTGATAAACAAGATGTAGAACGGCACAAATATGTACACTTGCAGCAGACAGAGGTCTTCCGTGACTTTCATTGTAGGCAAAAGTTACCTCTTGCGCCTGTTTGTACATTTCATTGATTTTATTGGTGGTTTCAAACAAAGGAGCCTGATAGGCCATCTCTGATCTGCTGGCTTTTGAAATTCTGAAATCTCGGTTTTTCATTATTTAATTCCTTCTAAGACAAACTGGTTTGCACTTTCTACTGCTTTATCCAGTATCTCTGAAATTGAATTCTCTTCCGTGGGAGAAAATCTCCCCAAAACAAAATCTGCAACCTGCATTGGTGCTGGAGGTCTTCCAACTCCAATTCTCAGCCTGCAGAAACTATCCGTCCCTAAGTGGGTCTTAATTGATTTAAGACCATTGTGACCCCCAAGGCCACCTCCTTGCTGTATTTTAACAGTCCCAAAGGGCAATTCTATATCGTCATGCACAACAAGTATAGAGGAGCAGTCAAGGCTGTAGAATTTTGAGGCTTCTTGCACGGCAAGGCCACTTTCATTCATGAAGGTCTGTGGTTTTTGGAGTATTAGATTGCCTTCTTTTAGGTATAGTGAATGGAACTTCGTCAACCAATTTTGACTTGTGCAATATTTGGCTGAAAAGGCATCGCATACCATCCAGCCTGCGTTGTGCCGAGTTTGCTTGTATTGCATTCCCGGATTTCCTAGAAAGACAATCAATTTAGGCATATCTAAACTATAAACCTAACTTAAGACCGACGCAAGTTGACAAGGAGGAGGGAAGACAAAATAATCGGGGTAGAAAAGGGGGAAGCATGGCACTAGCTAGACCGTTTGAGAAGTGTGCACTGGTAATTGGCGTTCTCTCCACCGCTGAGGACAAGAGGGAGCAGCTTTTTGGCCAGCTTGAGGCGAGATTTGGCAAGATTGCAATTGCAAGTCCAGTTATGGCCTTCCCTTACACCAATTACTATGACGGGGAGATGGGTGGCCATCCTGTCCGATATCTCCTTCTGTTTGAGACTTTGGTTGACCCCTCCACGCTGGCTTCTATCAAGACGTGGACGAATGCGCTGGAGCTGCAGTATGCCTCCGTGGGAGCAGAGGGACAGGGCAGAAAAATTAATCTGGACCCGGGGCTTCTCTCCCTTTCTAGTTTTATTCTTGCCACCTGTAAAGACCGCTCGCACAGAATTCCCCTGCAAGATGGCATTTATGCGGAAACCACGCTAATCTTCCAAGATAAGGACTTCCAGCGCCTACCTTGGTCTTATGCCGATTACAGTAGCGATGAAATTAAGGCAATTCTACGTTCTTTTAGAAATTTTTATAGAAATTTGTTAAAACAGGCCAAAAATCGGAATGAAAAGTAAAATTATTTTGTATTCATTTATATGAGACAAAATATTAGGATTTTAATAGTTTTAATTTGTGTTTTGGTTGTTCTTTCCTCTTGTTCAGATATTAAGCCAGAAAGAACTGTCGCAATTCAAATTCCTCCGCATCCGTGGGAAGATGATGATACAAAACTTTGGTACTCTCTCAAATGGACAACGGGAAGTGAAATCAATGTTTTGTACATTTCAAAAGACCAACGGGAGGTTTCTATCACAATTCCATCGGGGGAAAGTGTCTTTGTTTGTGCTTTTCCTTTGGGTAATATGAGGCCTTTTGGAACTGTAATTACTCCATTTGACAATTCCAAGGCTTTTGTTCTTAATCAAAACGATGGAGTTTTTGCCCAACTTTTCATGGATTCGGATAGGGCTGCAATGGCTGGAATCAACTATCCGCTTTTGAAAAACTATGCCCTTGAGTTGTCTTTTGATTTCAGACTTTTTAATAAAGTAAAGCTATTAAAGGATGCTTTAAACGGGAAATTGGGCAAATCTTCCTTTAAGCTGGGCGAGTTGTACGATGTCCTATCTTTTGCAATACCCAATGGATTTTGGGTAAGCGAATCGGTTTTAGACCATAATATTCTTACTTCAGACGGATTTTCTGGTCTTTTACGTTTGCCTGAAGGAGTTCACCGATACTACAACAGAACGCTAGAACGAGAGCTAATTGTTGTGGTGGATTCGGACGGTAAAACGTTTCATTATTTAAAACTTGGCCTTGTGTGACTTCTGTGGCATATCAATTTTTTGTATTACTGTTATCAATAAATGGTATTTCACTTTTTTTCAGAGAAATGATAGCGTAAGAGCAGTTAGTTTTTGAAAAGACAAGGCTCTTTTCTTTTTTGTTCTATCCGGAGTGGTTTCTAATAGCGTTGCTAATAACCACTCTATTTTTTTACAGCATTGAGGAGCCTCCGGTAACAATCCAGCAGGCCATTGTTGCAATTAATAAAGCCCCGGAGTAAACATTGCCAGTCTTTCTATAAGCGTAAGTTCCCAAAAGGCTGAAAACCAGCACTTGAGGAGCAAACAAAATCAATAAAGACATAAAGGGTCCGCCAAAGGTTGAACTAAAGAGAAGATCTGCACCAGGACCAATATTGAGGAAGAAAGGAATGTATTCAATAAGGACAATGATTAAAACTCCTCCAACCATCATAAGAGCATTGCGCCACCAAGAACCCCAAAAGCCCTTTGGTCCTTCAAGGTAGGTAGCCTGACATCTGCTTGAAGCCATAATCTTGCTGTTGTTGAGAATAAAGAACAGGGCAAAAACGGGAAAGTAAACGCAGAACTGACCAAAACGGGTCCAGTCAAAAGTCTTAAAGAAAGGCCAAATGAATCTAAAATCTAGCAAGAAAACTTTTTCACAAATAGCTAGGAGTATGTACATGTAAAGAACAAGGACAAGAACCAATAGGCAAGACTTTCCAAGCAGAGCCCAACCTATCTTATTAGGTTTTTCTGCCGTGGCCAGTCCCATATTCTGCCAACCATTTGTAAGCCCCTTTTTCTTTCCTTTTTTCAGAGCAAAGGCACTTGTGATGACCATGATAATAATCAAAAGCAAATACCAGCTTAAGAAGCCATTTCCAACTGTCATCCTAAAAATTTTCTCTGGAAGAGGCAGAAGTCCGTGTCCAAGTTGAGTCATAAAGGGGTAGGTGAAGGTTGTAATAAGCATTGTGATAATAGCTCCAAGCCACCACTTTTTATTGGATTTAACTTCAGCCTTAGAAGGAAGAGGTTGTTTTACAGGTTTGAAGAAAGGAAGCTCTAACAAAAGATTCATTAACGGCAGAGTGCTGAAGACGGCACAAAGCATAGCAACGAGAACTAATACTTCTTTAAGCATTGCAACTTGATCCAACGAGCCAAGACAAGTGTCTAACCCAATAGAACTATTTATCCAATCAATAGCAGTAGCCAAGCCCTTCGTATTATGGGTTGTAAGTCTATGGTTGGTCATTAAAAGTTCAATTCTTCTTGCACTTCCATCGCTAAAAGATCCATAAGTCGTGTTCCACTTAGCTTCCTCCGCAGTACAGCCTAAGAATTCTGTTCTTAAATCACTTTTTAGAAGTTTGTCATCTACTACATTTTTGTAGTCTCTAAAATAGCTGAATTCATCATACTTGGCCTGAAGGAGTAAGACATTGTTAAACTTAATTTGGGCACTGTCATAAGCTGCCTTCCTGAACAATTCTCCGCATTGAAGAACAATAGCTTTAGGGGCAATTTCTGTACCAGAAAATTCGGCTGCAACAGACCAACTGGACCAAGTTCCCATTGAGTGACCCGAAATTGCTAATCTAGAGGAGTCCACGTTGTCCATAGCTGCCAAAAGTGCATAAGCGTAGTTTCCACCAGCAGAACTATCGGTAAGGACATTCCCCTCACTGTCCGTTGTGTAATGCTTATCAAAGAAACTAAGATTGGAAAAATTCATCAAAACTTTATATCTTGTTTGTCCGCCAATAGTTTTAAAGGTGCCAGCTTCAATGCTATCTTCGCCGTAATTCACGGTAACCTTGTGATTAACATAGCCTCTTTGGACAAGCCCAACCGTGCTTGAGC
>CAVKHB010000036.1:0-9165 GCA_963656005.1 Coriobacteriaceae bacterium | reverse complement strand
GCGGTGCCTTGATAAGGGTCATCGTTTCATTGGAGGCGAGTGACCCTGTTTTTTATTTATCTCAAGGTGATATTCTTGGTTCGGCAAGCGGGGCTGAGAGTACTGTTGATGTTGACATTACTCAGAGGGATTTGAGCTTAACGTTCTATGTTAAGTTGGGAGCTTCTGGTAATTTGACCAACTCATCTGCTATTAGGGCAGATTCTTCTAAGATTTACCATTTGACTGTTACGGCTTTTAGTCTTAAGACTTCTGATGGCAAGGGAACAGCCGATCCTACCATGAATTTGGATGAGGAGAAGGGCTTTGTTTCTGACGTAAACTCTGAGACGTACGGCAGAAAGCTCATGGCTAGTCTTAATGAAGAGAATACTAAGGATAATAAGGTTTGCATTGATGTTTCCTTCAACGGTGAGACAATCCTCATTGGTAGAGAGAAGATTGATCTTGCTCACTGGGATTTCTTGTGGGCTCAGAATGAGGAACTTCTTGCGGCTACTTATTCTGGCGATGTTACGTTGACGGTTTCAACAGAATAGTTTAATATCTTATGGGGGAATAAAGGATAAGGTTTGGTATGAAAAAGTTAACACTTGTAGCTATTTTAATTGCTATTGCTGTTTGTTCTTTATATGCATTTCAGTTTTCTCCAATGGAAGAAACGTTTGAGGCTTCTGGTGTTAATTCGCAAAAGTCTTATACCATAGTCAATGATTCTGATGAAGATATTGCTATAAAGTTGAGCGTCATGGTTAGAAGCCAGGACGAAAATGGTAATGAGATTAGAGAGAAGACTTCTAATGAGTTTCAGCTCTCTGCTTCTCAAATTGTTGTTAAAGCCAATTCTACTTGGGTGATTAGAGTTAAATATAGGGGCTCTTCTACTGTTACTACAGAGAAGTCCTACAGACTTATTGCTGAGCAGTTTTCCATGCCTAAGAGCAAGGATACTGAGAGCCAGTCAATGTTTAACTTCTTATATGTTTATGTGACAAGTCTTTATGTTTCACCAACCAAGACGGTTGAAAATGTGGAGCTTCAGGGTATTGTTGCTAGCGAGGATGAGGATGGCAACCGCTATTTGGATGTTACTATCAGCAACAAGGGTAATGTTCATAAGATTCTTAATGGCATGGTGCTTCAAGTAACTGATCCTAGCGGAAAGACCGTTACACTTGATACAAGTGATCAGCTTCTTGGGCTCTCAGGGTCAAATATTCTTGCAAAGAAAACAATTACTAAGTCTATTCCACTACCTGAAGGTCTAGAATTTTCTACCACAGGTGAATATACTGGGATTTTGAGTTTCGCAGAATAGAATAATCAAAAAATAATTCTCTTCTGTTCTTAGGGGTGGTACTGGTATGAGAGTGAAGGAAGTTTGTAAGAGCTTTCTTACTATTGTTTTACTTTTCTTCATTATCTTGTGCTGTATCATCATGTTCCATCAATGTAGTTTGGAGCCAGAAGAAGTTCTTGAGGAGCCTGAGGAGGTTCCTGCAACCGTTGTTGTTATTCCCGTAGAGATTCCTAAAGAAGAGCCACCTGAGGTGGTTGAAATTCAGACGGTGGAAGAAGAGCCACCTGTTGAAGAGCCTGTAATTGAAGAAGTTGTAGAAGAAGAGCCAGAGCCTGAGCCTGAGGAGATTAGTATTCCTGAAAGCCCAGAGTTGGATTATCCGTATGTGCTTGAGTTCTACGACGGTGGCACTGTTTCTAGTGATGAGATTAACTGGGACGAGTTTGTTTACAGTGATTCGGAGCTAGAGCTAGAGGATGGTTCTTACTTTGGTGTTCTTTATGTCAACGGTTATGCTTCTGGTACTATAAATGTTGAGCAGGTGCAAGGGGTTACGTACTTTAGCAGATCTCAGCTAGAGAACCATCTTAAGGATTTACTTACAGAGGAATATTTTGATGTGTTCTTTGAGGATAGTAGTGAATATTATCCGCTGTCCTATCTTACAAGTAAGGCTATAAGCACTAAGTTTGATACTCTTTATTTGTATTTGTACTTGGAATTTGACAATTCGCAAATGCCAGTTAAGAATATATCGGTTAGCGGAAAGAGCGAGAATGTTTCAACGGACTACAGCATGAGTGGTGCTGTGACGTTGCAACCGGCTGCGTTCTCCGCTCAAACTAATGCTGGTCTTTCGCTTAGCGCTTACCAGAATATCAAGACTGGTAAGTTTGAATATAGCGCAGGTCTTAGCCTTTCTAATCAATTCTCATTCCTTGGGCTTATGATAAGTAAGCCGCTGAGCCTTTATTACTCCAATACTACTGGGCTGTCTTATTCGTTTGGAAGTCTTGTGGCATACCTTGATTATCCTGAGTTGAGCCTCAGGCTTAGCTTTGGCGGTGTTGGGGTCTCTGGCTTTGAAAATGGCTCGCCATTTGGCTTTACTATTGAGAAGAGTTATAGCTACGGTACGGATACTGCACTGGGGAATCAGTATTCTCAGATTATCGAGCTAGAAGAAGATGCGAAAGTAGAGGTCATTGTGAATGAGAAGTCCGTGGTTACCAGGACGCTGACTGCGGGTAAGTATAGGGTGCGGGATTTTGTCTTCAATCAGGGTGGCAATGACATTGTGGTGAAGATTCATCCGCTTTATATGGGGGATGACACTAGCTTGGATCAGACGCTCGTCTTTGATACGAGTTATGACTCGTCGCTTTTGGGAAAAGGCGATAGCACGTGGCGTTTTGGCGTGTCCATTCCTAGGGTGAAGAGTACTGTGCAAGCTAGTTCCGAGACCTTAGAGAAGCGTGGTTTTGTTATGCCGGCGTTCCCAAGTTACAATCCTAGGACGCGCAAATTCGACCAGATTCAGAATATGTTCTTGTTGAGCGATTTCAGTATGTTCTGGGAGCAGTCTATTGGCTTCTTAGATAACTATACGCAAAGCAATTACATCTCTGTTGTGGCTCAAATGCAAAGTAATGGCGAGTACTGGATGGCTACTAGTATGAGCATCTCTGGTACCCTTGCAACCAAGATAGGGACGTCGCGCTTTAAGATTGGTGGCGATATGACTGTGGGTAAGATTAGTGCAGATGGCGGTGTGAGTAACCTTGCGTTGAATCTTAGCTATTCTCAGAGCTTTGTTGAGCCTATTTTGAAGCCGTTGAGTCTTTCTTTGATGTTCACCGCTAACTCTTCTAAGCAGAGTCTTTCTTTGAATACTGGCTATTCGTTCAAGGTTTTGAGCTTGAGCGTTGGTACTTCCGCCAGCTTGACTTATAACTTTATGAACGCAAGTTCTCGGGCTTCTTCGTCTGAGCCTGCGTTTACCTATAACTTGTCTATGTCGCTTGATTTGCCACTGGGTAAGAAGTCTAGCTTGTCCTTGTCTGCTTCAATGAATCATAACTTTGATGTGACGGCGGTTCTTGGATTTAGGACTTCTCTTGGCAAGGTTAGCTTGAATTCTTCTACTAGCATGCGCAAGAAGAGCATTTCTTCTAGCATTTCTATGGGCTTCTCCCAGAATAACAACAGCTACAGCTTTGGCCTTACCAATTTGAGGTTTGACGACTTGCTCAACCATACGGCGGCGGCATCGTGGTCGCATAAGGGCACGTTTGCCAACTACTCGTTCCGCGTGCAGGCGGCTAACAAGTACAGCACGCTGTCGTATTCGGGCTACATTTCGTCTTCATTCGCCTTCGCGGACGGGCATTTGGCTGTCACTAACGGCAACAGCGGGCCATTTATCTTGATTGTGCCTCAGGGCGCGCTCAAAAAGACCGATCTTTCTGTCTCTGCTACCATGAACTCGGCTGTTACAGAGATTAAAAAGACGTTTGGTACGGGTTACTACAGTGGTATGAAGCTCTACACCACCAATAGTATCATTGTGTACGCTGGCTCCGAGTCCTTCTTGTTCCAGACTACGCCTAAGGCTTCATACGGCTATGTGGCAAAGCTTACTTTGGAAGAGAAGATGAGTGCTACTTGTGTGCTTCAGATGTATGAGGGCGTGCCGTTTGATTCGGCTTCTTCTACGGTGTACAAGGTGGAGCTTGATGAAAATGGTGTTTCTGTTGTTAGTAAGACTCTTCTTGAGGATAGTTATATGTTCACCGACGACGAGGGGCGCTTCATTATTGATGCTCTGAAGCCTGGTGTGTATATGTTTGACCTTTTGGTGGATGACAGTTGGTATGCTGTGTTCTTTGAGGTGCCTTCTTTCACTGAAGAGCAAGAGGAGGAGTACTCAACCAAGATGGCGTTGTATAGGGACTTTGTGTTCTATGGTGGTTCGGGCGATTCTGTGGACGATGGCGTTGAGGGTGCGGCTAGCTCCGCTGACGAGGCGGGCGCTGAGTATGATATTAGCTCGTACGATTCTTCGTACGCTGGTTCTATTACGCTGACTTTGGACCAGGTGGTCAGTCAGGACGAGTTCTGGAATATGCTGTACGGCGAGGAAGATGTTTTCTAGAGGTTTTTGCAAGACCTGGTGGGAAAAATGAAGTATCGCGTTATTGCGGATGAAAAATCGGTTAGGGGTTTCTCTTTGTTGGGGATTGAGGGCACGGTGGTGGCCTGCGGCGAGACGGTAGGCTCGCAGGCAGGCTCGCAAGCTTGCGAGTTGGCGGTGGCTCAGGCGCGAGCTGCGTTTGAGAGTGCTGTCTCAGATCCTTCTTTGGGTGCCCTTATTATTAGTGACCGCGTTGCAGCTCTCATTGAACCTATGATTGCTGAACATAAATTAAGCGGAAGGTTTCCTGAAATTATCGGGGTAGGAGAGGATCATGCTTAGCATTGAAGGGCTGACGAAGTGGTATGGCCAGACGTGTGCAGTGGAGGATTTGAGCCTGCGCATTGCGCCGGGGGAGATTTTTGGGTTTATTGGCCATAACGGCGCGGGGAAGACCACCACGTTGAAGTGTGTCGTGGGCATTTTGGGCTTTGATGCGGGCGAGATTCGTATTGATGGGCTGAGTGTGCAGGAGAGCGCTATTGGTGGTGAGAAGGACGGCCGCGGGAGAGATAGCGCGCTTGAGTGTAAGAGGCGTATTGCGTACATCCCAGATAACCCTGACCTGTACGATTTCATGAGCGGTATCAAATACCTCAATTTCATTGCCGATATCTTTGAGGTGCCTATGCCTGAGCGGGTGGCGCGCATTGATAAGTATGCTTCTTTGTTTGAGATGAGCGATGTGCTGGGCAATCCCATCTCTAGTTATTCGCATGGCATGAAGCAGAAGCTGGCCATTATTAGTGCGTGGGTGCATGCTCCTAAGCTGATTATCATGGATGAGCCTTTTGTGGGCTTGGATCCTAAGGCGTCGCACATTCTTAAGGGCATGATGCGCTCTTTCTGTGACGCAGGTGGTGCTATCTTCTTTTCTACTCACGTTTTAGAGGTGGCGGAGAAGCTGTGCGACAAGGTGGCTATCATCAAGGGTGGTAAGCTGATTCGCTGTGGCACTATGGATGAGGTTAAGGGCGACGAGAGCCTAGAAGAAGTGTTCTTGGAGTTGGTGGATTGATGGTTGGAAAATCGATGGTTGGGATTTTACTAAAAAAGCAGCTTGCTGAGATGTATAAGTCTTACTTCTACGATGCAAAGAAGGGGACTCTTAGGTCTAAGGGTGCGGTGTTTCTTAGGTTCGCTGGGTTTGCGCTGTTAATTGTTGGTGTTTGTGGCGGAATCTTTGGTTATTTGAGTTATATGCTTTGTGAGCCGCTTTGCTCTTTGGGTCTTGGCTGGATGTACTTTGTCACCATGGGCCTTATTTCTATTGCGCTTGGTTCATTTGGTTCTGTATTTAATACCTTTGCTGGTCTATATTTAGCTAAGGATAACAATTTATTGCTATCCATGCCAATTCCCGTTTCTGCCATTATGGCGTCGCGCCTGTTGGGCGTGTACCTCATGGGGTTGATGTATTCGGGGATGGTGTCGCTGGGCGCCGTTATTGTTTATTTGATTGTTTTTGGCTTTAGCTTTGGCGCCCTTGTGGGTGGTTTGTTTTTTGTTTTCTTTATTTCTATCTTGGTGCTTATTCTTTCTTGTTTGTTGGGTTGGGTGGTTGCAAAAATCAGCGTGAAGCTTAAGAACAAGAGTTTGATTTCGGTTATTGTTTCGCTTGTGGCTCTTGGGTTGTATTACTTTTTCTACTTCAAGGTTCAGAAGTTACTGCCTGAGCTTATCTACAATGCTTCTATGTATGGCCAGCAGGTGAAAGCTCATGCTTTCTTTTTGTATGGGTTTGGTCGGATGGCTGAGGGCTCGTGGCTTGCTATTTTGGTTTGTATGGCTGTTGCCGGCGCTGCTTTTGCTCTTACGTGGTTAATCCTTGAGCGCAGTTTTGTGCATGTGGTCACTGGTGGGAGTGGAAGTGGTGGTTTTAGGTCTGCTGGTTTTAGCTCTGCTGGTGCGGCTAGGAGACGGGCTGGGCTTGGTGGCGTGAAGAGTCAAAGTGGGGCTGGACACGCGGTTTCTTCTGGTGCGGTTTCTGCGGGTGCGGTTTCTGCTGGGCGCGCGACGGTGCTTGCGGGCGTGAAGCCTAAAAGTGTTCGTGGTGCGCTGCTGGCGCGGGAGTTTGCTCGGTTTAGAAGTAGTGCCAGCTACATGCTTAATTGTGGCCTTGGTACGCTAGTGCTAGTGCTTCTGGCTGGGGCTATGCTGGTGAAATCGGGGTATGTGAAACAGGTGCTGGAGGAGATGCAGGTGCCGGGTGACGCGCTGATGGTGCTGGGGGCGTGCGCGATTTGTCTGGTGGCGGCGACGAATGATATGGCTACGCCGTCCGTGTCGCTGGAGGGGTCGCGGCTGTGGATTGTGCAGTCGCTGCCGGTGCGGGCGTGGGATGTGCTGCGGGCGAAGTTGGGGGTGCAGATTCTGCTTACGGCGCCGTTTGCTGCGCTGTGTGTGGTGGCGCTCTCTTTTGCGCTGGGCTTGAGCGTTGTGGAGTTCTTTGTGTCTTTGGCGTTCGTGGAGGGGTTTGTGTTCTTCATGGCGCTGCTGGATTTGCTCCTTGGTCTGAAACTGCCTAATCTCTCTTGGACGAACGAACTTACCCCCATCAAGCAGAGCCTCGCCGTGTTCCTTGCCCTCTTTGGCGGTTGGGCGTGCATTGGCGCCGTTGGTGGGCTGTATTTTGTTGTGGCCCGAGATTTGAGAGAGATGTTTGGAACTGCGGGGAGTGTGAGCTTCTTGGGAGAGTCCTTGGGAGATGTGCTGTATTTAGCGGCTTTTGCCGTTTTGCTCTGGGTTTTGTGCTTTGTGTTGGCGCAGTGGCTCAAAAAGCGCGGTAGCAAAGTGTTTGAGCGGCTGTAAGTGGTGCTGCGGCTTCCGCGGGGAGCGAGAGAACGGTTGGAACGGATGGAACGGTTGGAACGACCCGAACGACCCATACGGATGGAACGACTGGAACGACCCACACGGATGGAACGACTGGAACGACCCACACGGATGGAACGGTTGGAACGACCCACACGAATCAGAGAACGAATGGAACGAATGGAACAGATTTGGGTCAATATTTGGGGAGCCAGGGGAGAGATTGGTCGCGTTTGAAGACGCTGTCGTTGTCTTGTTTGGTCCAGTGGCTGAACATCTCAAGGGATAGGCGGCGCACCTGAGACATGTCGTTTTCATTCAGGAAGTTGTATAGCTCGGTGTCTTTGAGGCCGAAGAGTTTTTCGTACAGGGCTTTGTTGTAGGGTTTTGACAGGTAGCCCTT
Source organism: Coriobacteriaceae bacterium (assembly GCA_963656005.1). Taxonomy (GTDB): domain Bacteria; phylum Spirochaetota; class Spirochaetia; order Sphaerochaetales; family Sphaerochaetaceae; genus UBA9732. Next base: position 1,455 of record CAVKHB010000036.1, on the reverse strand, counting down.
TGACATGTTCCAGAAGCAGCTGAAGGGGACGATTGCTCCTTTGAGTTCTAGTGCTTTGGCATTATCGAAGATGTATTTTATTGCAATCATCAGGGCCACGATATCGTGTATTGCTCGGTAGTAGGGGACGTCCTCGAAGACGCGGCGGCCGTTGGTGTATTTTTTGGGGTTCTTCTTTCGCAAGTAGTGCGACACGGCCGTGTTTACAATTCTTAAAACGGTGGACACGTCATCTAAAGAATCGGCCATGAAAAGGTCATGCGTGTGGTTACTCATTACAACGGAAGCAATTATGGTCACATTATGCATGGCACAAATCCTGCAAAGGAGGTTGTGCCTATATCGGGCTAGCTCGATATCAAAGATGTTCTCCCTGTTGGCCGCGCGTTGCACTGCGTGGTAAAAATGGCCATTCTTGTCCACCGCTCTCTTCAGTGGGATGACCTCGAAAGTCGTTTCCTGCGCTCTCAATTCTTCGTAATTCATAGTCAAATCTCCTTTTTGCTTTTTGGGCTTGCCGTTTCAAGAAGCCCTCTACTTATTAATACAAATAAAAAACGCAAAATTATTTAGACTTTTGCCCGTTTTTGCAAAAAAAGTGTGAAAAGTGTTCAAAGTGTTTGCCAATCTGTTCCAGTCGTGCGGGTCGTGAGGGTCGTGAGGGTCGTGAGGGTCGTGTGGGTCGTTCAGGTCGTTCCAACCGTGCGGGTCGTGAGGGTCGTGTGGGTCGTGTGGGTCGTTCAAACCGTTCCAGTCGTTCCAACCGTTCGGGTTGTGAGACAGAATAATTGGGGAAGGAAGTTGCCTGTTGGACGTATTTTTATTATTATTAGTGTGTTCGCGAGAAGGGCGTTTGGGCTTGGGGCGCGACATTATTGTAAACAAGGAGCAAAAAGATATGACAGTTAAACCACTTGGTGAAAGAGTTCTTGTGAAGATGGACAAGGTTGAAGAAAAGACCGCTGGTGGAATCTTTATTCCACAGACGGCACAGGAAAAGACACAGATTGCTGTAGTTGAGGCTATTGGATCTGATGTTAAGACCGTTAAGGTTGGCGATAAGGTCCTTCATGACAAGTACAGTGGTACTAATGTTAAGATTGACGGAGAAGAGTATCTCATTCTCAACATTAAAGATGTTCTTGCTGTGATTTGCTAAGCTAGACGCTGGTGCAAAGCGTAGAAAAAGAGGGTTCTCGCTCAAAGAGTGGGAGCCCTTTTTTATTTTGAGTGATTTTGTTTATTGTTGGGGTTCTGAGTGGTTTTGATCGGCCAGGTAGAGGCTCATGGCAAGGGAGGCGAGGTGCCATTTCATGGAGTGGAGGCCGTTTTTGGGGTAGAAGACTCGGCAGCGTCCAAAGCGGTATGGGAGCTCAAAGTGGAGGCCCACTTTGAGGGTTGCGAGGAAGACGGCTTGAGGGTCGTCGTGCTCGCAAACTTGTTCACCCTTGAAGG